>JAQCNR010000207.1 GCA_028274925.1 Halovenus sp. | reverse complement strand
TCGCGTCGTGTCATCTGTCGGCTCACCGGCGCTGACGTTTGGATTCGCGTCGAGGACAGCCTCCACCAGCGGGTTGATTTCGATGACGTCGTACTCGATATCGAGGAGGTCCTTCGCGACGCGCTCGCCGTCGCTGGTATTCTGTTCGGCGTTGACGGTGCTCGGGAGGACGAGACCGTAGACGTTAGCGCTCCCGAGTGCTTCGACGGCGAGGTGGGCAGTTAATGAACTGTCGATGCCACCCGAGAGTGCAATGACAGCCACGTCCGCACCCGCAGTCTCGTACTGTTCGGTGATGAACGAGGTGATCTGCTCGCGGTGCGCTTCGAGTTCGGCCGCAGAGAGCCTGAGGTTCAGTGGGTTCTCTGCGCTATCAATCTCTGGCATATGTTATGATTCGGGCTGTGTGATAAAATAGCTGAGTGTCTCACGCGTCAGTCCGCCCAGTCTGGGAACAGTTGTGCGACCTCCTCGATAGGGTGTGAGGGCTTCTCTGTCCGGCCGTCCATCTCGAGCAACTGCGACCGACAGGATGTGCCCGGCGCAACGACAGTCTCGGCTTCGGAGTTGCGAACCTGCTCGAACAGCAACTCGCCGATTGCCGTACTCATCGAGTAATGTTCGGCTTCGTATCCGAACGATCCTGCCATGCCACAGCAGGTCGAATCAATCTCTTCGACGTCGTATCCGACCTCCTCGAGTGTCGAGACGGCGTGGTGTTCGCGCTTGACCGCGGTCTGGTGACAGTGGCCGTGGTAGGCCACCGTCTCGTCTGGAACGATATGGTCGACGCCCTCGAGGAGGTCGAACCGGTCGAGATACTCCATCACGTCGTAGGTGTTTGCTGAAACCGTCTCGACAGCCTCGCCAGCGAGAAGGTCGAGATAATCCGAGCGATACATAACCGCGTCGGAGGGTTCCAGACTCACGATATCCCAGCCGTCAGCAACCTTTGGCGTGAGTGCCTCGACGTTCGCGCTGGCGGTCGACCGTGCGTGGTCGATCATTCCTTTCGAGTACGCGGGTCGTCCGCTGTCAGTGACGTTCTCAGACACTCGGACGTGGACGCCAGCGGCCGCTAGCGTCCGGACTGCGGCCTTGCCGACGTCGGGCTGAGTGTAGTTGGTGTAGGGGTCTGCGAGGACCAGCGCCTTGCGGTCGGCGCGGTCGACAGAGACTTGTGGACTGCGGTTGCCAGCCCACGTCTGAAAGCTGGGTCGCTCGAACGTCGGGAGGTCACGCTCGCGGGCGATGCCGAGTGCCTTCTCGGTGAACAGACCGGCGCCCGGCACGTCCATCACCCAGTTCGAGAGAGGCGCGAACGAACTCCCCAGACTGTACAGCGTCTCGACGTTTGCAAAGAGACGGTCTCGCAGCGGAATCCCGTTGCGCTGGTGTGATTCGTGGGTGACCTCGGCTTTGAGTTTCGCCATATCGACACCGCTCGGGCAGTCTCGTTTGCAGCCCTTACACCCGATACAGAGGTCCAACACCTCAGTCATGAACTCGTCAGTGGTCGGGTCTTCGGGTAGCTCGCCGTTCATCGCCCGCCTGAGCATATTCGCCCGCCCGCGAGTGGAGGTAATTTCCTCGTTTTCGGTCGCCCGATAGGTCGGACACATCACGCCCCCGGTTGTCTCTTGATGACCAGTACAGCCCCCACAGCCGTGACAGAGTTCGACCATGCCCTGGAACTCGTTTTCGTTGTCCCAGTGGAGGTCCGGTTCGAATCCGGCGTCGAACTCGTAGTCGGCGTCGTACCGAAGCTGTTCCGCTGGGTCGTGGTCGCCACAGACGGTTCCGGGGTTCAACAGCCCCTGCGGGTCGAAGGCCCGCTTGAGACGCTCGAACGAGTTCCAGAGTTGGTCGCCGTACAGCTTCCGGTTCCACGTCGTCCGCGCTCGGCCGTCGCCGTGTTCGCCCGAGATTGAGCCGCCGTACTCGATGACGAGGTCAGTAATCGACGCTGAGATGGCACGCATCGTCTCGACGCCGTCGTCGGCCTTGAGATTGAGCAGCGGGCGGATGTGTAACACCCCGGGGCCAGCGTGGGCGTAGTAGGACGCGAAGGTGTCGTGGTCGTCGAATAGCTCTTGGATGTCAGCGACGTACTCGGAAAGGTTCTCCGCCGGGACAGCCGTGTCCTCGACGAAGGGCCAGTGTTTGTCGTCGCCGGTCCGGGACAGGAGAATCGGGAGTCCAGCCTTGCGCATCTTCCAGAACTTCGCCTGTCTGTCGGAGTCGTACGCTTCCAGCGCGTCGATGGCGTTGACCGGTGAGTCTGTCCGGGCGGCCGCGCCCTCGCTCGGGGATACCCCAGTTGTGGGCTCTTTCCCGGGGAGACGGTCGGCGAGCAAATCGGCGACCTTCTGTTTGGCCTCTTCGGGCGACTCGGCGTAGAATTCGACCAACAGGGTCGAATCCGTGCCTGCCGGCAGTGTGTCGACCAGCTCG
>JAQCNR010000205.1 GCA_028274925.1 Halovenus sp. | reverse complement strand
GAGGTCGATCTGCCCGGTCCACCGCCCGTAGAGCGGACTCTCGTGTCCGAACACCTCTGACTCCATGGTACTGACACTCGACCCGCAGAGGACGACCATCGATTCCGTCTGCTGAAGTTGCTCGTCGGTGAACGACTGGACATACGACGGGACCGAGTCGTTCTCCGCGACGAGATACGGGAACTCGTCGATGACCACCACGAGTTCCTCCTCGCCGAGTTTCTCACCCAGATATTCGAACGCCTCGTCCCATCCGTCGATACGGGGGACGCGCTCGTCGAAATGACCGGCCACCTGTTCGACGAACTTCTCCCGCTGTCTGGTCTCGGCCTCTTGGGCTGTTAGAAAGTAGATGTGGGGTCGGTCGGCACAGAACCGTTTGAGCAGTTCCGTCTTGCCCACGCGGCGCCGACCGTACACCACGTACAGGTCGTGACCGGACGCCTCGACGGCGGTTTCGAGCGCCTCGAGTTCGACCTTCCTGTCGTGGAAGGTCATTATCGTAGTACTCATTATTACGATAATGATTTGGCACTTCCAGTTCGGTAGTGCCGCGTGTGGGTCGTTAGCGAGGCGACCCTCTCGAAGATGTCCGTCTTCAGCCGTGGGGGGATGTCAACGTCGTACCCCGATCCGCGTTGCTAACACCGATTCATTCCCGTCAACCGGGGGCACCACACCCATCCACTACTACCCATCCGCCGAACAGTCGCAGAGGGAGAATGGGTCAATCTGGATGGGACGAACTGGGCCCGTTCCGCGCGTCAGATTGATTGATGTGTAGACTCTACACATCTGCGAGATGGCTGAGGAGAGGACGAGAGTCGATTTCAATGCCCCGCGTTCGCTCGTCGAGCGAGCAGATCAGGTAGCCGAGGTGCTCGATATCTCCCGGACGCGGTTGCTGATCGATGCGCTGCAGGAGCGGCTGGGCAACATCACGGATGATGAGGAATTCAGGCGGCGGATGAAAGATGCGTTCTACGACGGTCGTATCGACTTCGGAGCCGTGGAGGTGGTTCTCGGGACCGAAGAGGCGATGCGGCTGAAACTCCTCCGGGAGTCGCTCGATAGGGAGCCTGCTGAACCCGAGTTGAGTGGATCTCTCCCTGCCGATGAGGAGTTTTATCATGGCGACGTTCCGGCCTGGTCGCCCGACGAAAGCGACTCCGAGAAACAGAACTGAAGATGGGCGACGGCCCCACGATCGTCGTCGACACGAACGTTCTGTTGAACCTGGCCACGCCAGTGGTAGACGACCACTCGCGTGCCCCCAGTGGTGGTGACCCGCTCAAGGCTGTTCTGTCATCGTACGACGTTCACGTCTCTGCAAGCGTTGTCGGGGAGGTGACAGAGGCTGCCGGAGGGGATGATCTGCTCGCAGCAGCAGCCACGGCAGTGCTCCGGAGTACGTCTTATCTCACGACTCACGACGTGGCGACCGAGAGCGAGGCTACACTCGACTACGGACTCGACGAAGGGGAGTCACATGCCATCTGGCTCGCCAACGAACTCGGAGCGGCGATGCTCGTGACCGACGAATTCGGGACGACCAACTATCTGCTCGTCTCGCTGGCACTTGATGACCGGAACGTGCTGTTCACCACCACGCACGTCCTCTGCAAATTTGGAGGGCGTGGCGTCCTCGACCCGAGATATGTCGCCAGCGTCCTCACCTACTACTGTGAGACGAAGGAATGGGACGAACAGTACGTAGGTCCACTCCGTACTCTGTACCTTTCCTGAAACGGCCTGTTGGTACTGGTTGGGACAGTTCAGCCCTCCTCCGGCGTAGTCCCACCGTCTCCGACCGCTTCCTCACCATCGGCAGAGTCCTCCAGCATCCCCTCGGCACTCGGCGGCGCCACGGAGTCGACCACGTCCCGGACGACCTGCCGGGGTCCCACGTCGCTCAACTCGGCGTCCGTACTCAGCACGAGTCGATGCGCGAGAATCGGCTCCGCGAGTGCCTTCACGTCGTCCGGGATGACGTACTCGCGGCCCTCGATGGCGGCCTGGGCCTTGCCGGTGTTGAGGAACGCCAGCGACGCCCGGGGCGATGCACCGTGGGCGACATCCGGGCTCTCCCGGGTCGCCCCGACCAGGTCGAGGATGTACTCCTTGACCGGTTGAGCGACGTGGACGTCGGTCACGGTCTCCCGTGCGGCACGCAGGTCCTCGGGGGTCACGACCTGCTCGACGCTGTCCGCGCCCAGGTCGGGATTGCTGTCGAACCGGTCGAGGATGGCCGACTCGTTGTCCCGTGAGGGCAGGTCGACGGTGAGCTTGAACTGGAAACGATCGCGCTGTGCCTCGGGCAAAGTAAACGTTCCTTCAAACTCAATCGGATTCTGTGTCGCAATGACAAAAAACGGGCTCGGAAGCGCGTACGTCTCGCCCTCGATGGTGACGTTGCGCTCCTGCATCGCCTCCAGCAGCGCGGACTGGGTCTTCGGGGTGGCGCGGTTGATCTCGTCGGCCACCACCACGTTCGAGAACACGGGGCCCTTCTGGACCTGGAACTCGCCGGTGTTCTCCCGATAGACGTTCGTCCCGGTCACGTCGGCCGGCAGCACGTCCGGGGTCATCTGGATGCGGTTGTACGC
>JAQCNR010000202.1 GCA_028274925.1 Halovenus sp. | reverse complement strand
AACCAGTTCCCCCTCGTCGGGAACGAGTGTCGCGTTCAGATGCTCGAGCAGCGTCGACTTCCCCGCCCCGTTGCCGCCAATCATCGCGACAGTCTCGTCGGGGTAGATGTCGAACTCGACATCGTGCATCCCGACCGTTCCGTCGGGGTCCGTGTGCGCCCCACACTGGCGGCTGACCCGCGGCGACTCGTCCCGGGTCACACTCTCACCCCGTAGACGACGACCGCGCTGTAGCCGACGACCGCGACGTACATCCCACCGACGAGGATCAGTTCGTGAACTGGCGGCCGAGAGACATCGCCGTACAGCGTGATATCGCCATCGTAGCCACGGGCCTCCATTGACTTAACCAGCCGTTCGGACTGCTCGATTGCTGACAGCATTGTCATTCCGAGGATTCTCGCGTACAGTCGCTTGTTCGACCAGAACTCCGAGAAGTTCGCCCCGCGAGAGAGTGCAGCCTTCACCAAGTCCTCGAGTGTCTCGATCATGATAAACGTGAATCGGTAGGTCAGCAGCGCGATCTGGTCGACTGGCCGGGGCAGCAGTCGCCCGAGCAGGTACACCACATCCGCGTACCGTGTCGTCATCGATGCCGTCAGCACGAACGTGACGACGGTGAGCGACCGACAGGTGAGTTCGCTAAATAGTGCCACACCGGCCCACGTCACGGAGAGACCGCCAAGTGGTGTCTGTAGTGCCCCGCCAATCGGCGTTCCCGGTTCGAGAAAGGCCAGCGGTCCTGCCACCGAGATGATGAACAACAGCGGGAGCGTGTACCAGTACACCAGACGGCTGTACGGGAGTCCGGCGATGCCGTACACGACCAACATTGCACCGTACAACCCCGCGAGGAGTGCGAGCGTATCGATGACCGTCACCGCGATGACGAGCGCGCCGACAGTTCCGACCTTCGTCCAGGGGTTGATCCGGTGGAGTGGTCCCTCGCGGTGCTCGGCAAAGGCCGTAATCAGTCGCGGATCCGGAACGTGATTCGAGAGTGTTGCCACAGTTATGTCACGCGTTCGTCCTCGGTCGCGGTACGATACCGGTCGACGTAGACGTAGAGGGCGATTCCAAAGACAACGAGTACCCCCGCGACGACACCGTACTCGAGCATCAACCCGTTCTTGCGGATGGGACCAGCAACGACGATACCCCGACCAAAGTCGATGAGCGAACCGCCGCCGTCTTTCAGGCCGCGTTGAAGCGTTTTTGCCGACCGCTTGGCCCACGGAAGCGCGCCACCGGTCGCGGTAAAGCCCCACAGGCCTGCCGCCAGGCAGACTCCGAACAGGCCGAGTAGCCCGCCGTACTGTTTCCAGCGCTGCATCAGGCGGTCACCCCTGTTGTCTCCTCGCGAGTCTCTCGCTCCTCGACTCCGACGAGGTCGGGACGAACGGACGCGAGGAACTGAACGATAAAGCCAGTCAGGATGCCCTCGATGACCGCGACACCGAGGTTGAGCCCGACCAACCCGCCGACGGCGACTGCCAGATCACCGCGTGGGAGTGCGCTCCCGTTCACACCACTGACGACGATAATCACACCCATCAGTACTGCTCCGGCAGAGAGCCCAATCGTCGCTGCACCCGCGCTCGCGGGGAACACGTCCCAGTCCATCCCTATCAACGTCTTGAATAGGTAGTAGGCGACGACCGCCTCGGTGGCGTTGACCAGGACGTTTGCCCCGAGCAGGCCAACCGCACCGTGCCCGAGTGCTGCCGAGAAGATGTTCACCACTAATGCGATGAGCGCACCCAACAGCGGA
>JAQCNR010000195.1 GCA_028274925.1 Halovenus sp. | reverse complement strand
TGTTGTTGGGCGTCGCCGAGGAACTCAGACTCGACGTTCGATTCAGTCTGGTCCGTAATAACTTGCGTCGCGGCGACACCGATTCCACCGATGGACAGTGCCATAATCAGCAACACGAGCCCGAACTTGATTGCGAAGCTCTTCCGGATGAATTCGGGTGTTACTGACTGGAGCACGCTGGTGCCTGCACCTGTCTCCCCACTGTCTGTACTGTCACTCATTCATAGCCACCTCTTGGGTGGAGACCGACGCAGTCTTGTCCTGAGCGCTATCACAACTCCAGTGCGAGCGAAAAGAGAACCCAGACGCGTCAGTCCCCGCCGTAGCGAGCCTGATCCCCATAACTTCTAATCGCCTGACCGTTCACATAAACGTTGGGAGTTTTCGGCCGGGACAATCCGGTTTCTGCCAGCGGAACTGATGTCTCAGAGTCAGGTTTTGGTTCATATTCAGACAACGTTCATTACCTCGACTGTCGACTGTTTCGGTATGAACGAGACTGCACGGACGGGGGCGACCAGATGAGCCGCCGAGCGAAGATCGTCTGTACGCTCGGGCCTGCGTCGGCGGACCGCGAAACAGTTGCCGCCCTCACCGAGGCCGGGATGTCGGTGGCCCGGTTCAACGCAAGCCATGGCTCACCGGCGGACAGACACGACATGATCGAACTGGTGCGGTCGGTCGACACGCAGACCTCGACACCCATCGGGACGCTACTTGACCTGCCCGGACCAGAGATTCGGACAGTAGAGATGGCCGAGCCAGTGACATTGACTGCCGGCGAGACAGTCACGTTCGTCGAAGGAGGGGCGACCACGACCGAACAGGTCGGACTGTCGGCGAGTCTCGCCGCCGTCGAAGCGGGCGACAAGATTCTCCTCGACGATGGCCGAATCGAAGCGACAGTCACCGACGCCGGGTCGGGCGTGCAGGCACGACTCGAATCCGGCGGTGAACTCGACTCACGGACTGGTGTCAACGTTCCGGGTGTCGACCTCGGCCTGCCGGCAGTGACCGAGCAGGACCGGACCGAACTCGACGTCGCAGCAGCGGCAGGCGTCGACTTCGTGGCAGGAAGTTTCGTCCGCTCAGCCGCTGACGTCTACGAGATTGGGTCGGAACTGGACGACCGCGGCGTCGAGATCCCAATTATTGCAAAAATCGAGCGGGCGGACGCCGTCGAGAACATCGACGAAATCATCGACGCCGCAGACGGGATCATGATCGCCCGCGGTGACCTCGGCGTGGAGTGCCCCCTCGAAGACGTGCCAATCATCCAGAAACGGATCATCAGGAAGTGCTGTCGGGCCGGCGTGCCGGTTATTACTGCCACAGAGATGCTCGACTCGATGATCAGTGAGCACCGCCCGACTCGCGCCGAGGCGTCGGACGTTGCAAACGCCGTCCTCGACGGAACTGACGCGGTGATGCTCTCGGGTGAGACTGCAATCGGCGACCACCCTGTCGAAGTAGTGGAGACGATGGCTCGCATCATCCACGACGTGGAGGACAGTGCGGAGTACGACGAAATTCTCGAACAGCGCGTCCCGCCGGCGGGCGACACCCGGACCGACGCACTGGCTCGTTCCGCACGGTTTCTCGCCCGCGACGTGGGTGCGAGTGCGGTCGTTGCGGCGAGTGAATCTGGCTATACTGCACGAAAGGCCGCGAAATATCGCCCGAATATCCCAATCGTCGCCTCGACACCGGACGACCGCGTGCGCCGGCAACTGACGCTCACGTGGGGAATCATCCCGCGACACGCAACCTACGACGAGGACAGCACTGACGCGGTGATTCGCAACGCCGTCCAATCGGCACGGGACGCTGGCGAGGCAGAAAGCGGCGATACCGTGGTCGTGCTCTCGGGGATGATGACCGACCATGGCGGCTACGACACTGCCGATATGTTGAAAGTCCACGTCGCCTCGGAGCGACTGCTGTCCGGACGGTCCGTCGTCGATGGGTTCGTGACCGGCCCGCTGTACCGCGTTTCCGACGGTGACCTGACGGACGTGCCCGACGGCGCGATTATCGCCGTCCCAGAGTCATTCGACGCCGAGTTCAGCGGCGACCTCTTGAAAATCGCGGGCATCATCGACGCCCACGACGGGATGACAGGCTACGTAGCAGTCGTGGCGCGCGAACTCGACATTCCGATGATCAGCGGTGCGCGAGTGCCCGACGAGACCGAAAATGGGCAAAAAGTGAGTCTCGACGGTGAGCGTGGTGTCGTCTACTCCGACCCCGTCGCCAACTGAGACCGGACAGAGTCAGGTAGTATAAGTACGCGGCCCTCGCAGGTGATGGCAATCGAATGGGGTATACGCCACAGGTCGTAGTCATCGGCGGCGGCGTGCTCGGAACGGCCATCGCCCGTGACTGTGCGCTTCGCGGACTGGAGGTAACGCTGGTCGAACAGGGGACGCTCACGGCCGGAACGACCGGGTCGATTCACGGACTGCTGTACAGCGGTGCTCGCTTTGTCGAGGAGGACCCAGCCGGCGCAATGCGCTGTTTCAAGGAGAGTAACACACTCCGAGAGACTGCTGCACACTGTATCGAGGAGACAGACGGGATTATCGTCGACGGCGAAGCGTTCGACGACTTTGTGGCGGCCTGCGAGAAACGGTCGATTCCCGCCTCGGAGCTCTCGGGAGAAATCGACGGTGTGTCTGCCAGTCGTGCGGTTCGCGTTCCAGACGCTGTTGTCGACCCCTTCGCGTTGACGCTGTCGAACGCAGCGAGCGCGGACGCCTACGGCGCGGAGTTCGAGACGGGAGCACGTGTCGTTGACCTGCTGACTGACGGAAGCGATATCGTCGGCGTGGAAGTCGAGTACGACTCCGCCCCTGGCGGCGTGAGCGCACCAACCACGCCATCGGACGCGGTTCCAGACGAAACCGGGGCCGTCGACAGTGAAGCGGAATCTGACGAGGAACAGAGTGAGGAGGACGAAGCGGCAGAAGATGGAGGGGAAAGCGAGGAAGACGATGACACGCCCGATATGCCCGGAACAGTGCAGCGGACCTTCCCGGGAGCAACGAAAGACGACACGCCCGAAACCGGCGAGCGCGAGGAAATCGAGGCGGATTACGTGATCAACGCGGCGGGGGCGTGGGCCGACCAGATTGCTGCCCTCGCAGACATTAAGCTGCCATTGTCTCGTGAACGCGGCCGGATGGTCGTGTTGAGCGGCGAAGTTGTCGACCAGCCAGTGACACGACGACAGACTGGCCTGCCACTCACCGTGGCACCCTAT
>JAQCNR010000194.1 GCA_028274925.1 Halovenus sp. | reverse complement strand
CGGCCGAATACCTTCTGCTGTGCCGTCCGTAGGTGGCGCAAAAACGTCGAGTGTGCGACCCCAAGCGACTCGGCGATCTCGGTGGCGGACCCTTGTCGGGGTTGTCCCACAGAGCGTTGACCAACTGCATCCACTGTACGGTGAGGCCCCTGTTCAAGGGTCGCGGCGGCCAGTTCTACGACTATTACAGTATGGACTCCCGGACGTCGTGCAGTATGTTGCCACCGTTTGGATCGGAATTGTTCTCCACCTGATACTGTGCGCCTGCCGGGATGAGCACCGATGTCGCTCCCTCGTGATACGTTCCGTCTGTATGCTCTGAGGCAGTCTGTGTGATTGTCATGCTGTAGTCCGCACTCGTGCCGCCCGCCTCGTCGACTGCCAGTTTCACTCTGGCCGTTGTACTGCCGTTCGTCTCGGCCGCTGCGGAGGCTGTGACAAATGCAGGACTCGTCGAACTCACCTCTGTCCAGGTATCGAAGCTACTTGCGCCATCGCTGGACCCGCTCGGTGCCTCCAGTCCACCACCGATGTCGCTGACCGTCTTGCTGGATTCGGTGAGGTTGTTGGTGCCGTCGACAGCCAGCAGGTTGTCGCTGGACGACCCGGATTTGCGGTTCTTGACTTTCACGGTGTTGGCCGAACTCGAACCAGGGTCGAGAATCAGGTCGCCGTTGTCGTTGGTTTTGACTGTTAGGCCGCCGCTCGTCGTGTTCTCGACGGTGCCGCCCTGTGCGTCGAGGTTGCCGTTCTCGACGACAAACCCGCCGGTCGCCTGGAATCGAACCTCGTCAGCCGCGCCCGCCGTCACTTTCGTACTGGACGAATCGCCCCAGACGAACGCGCCGTTATTATTGGAGGCTTGGGCCTTCCTTCCCGCGGCAAACGAATGGTCTCCGCCCGCGATGTTTGCTTCGCCACCGGGAACCGTCGAATGGACTCCCGATGCAACGTTAGTGTGGCCGCCTCCGATGGTCGCGAAGTCACCACTCGCCGTGTTATCTTTTGCATTTCGAGTACCTGAATCGTCGCCACCTCCCGAGATAGTGACGCCCTTGACATCGCTTCCGCCCGTATTGTTGCTGGGATGGCCGTTAATGATGTTCGGCGGGGTGGAACTGTCAGAGTTGGCTGAGATGGCCGACCCTGATCCCCCGTCGAATACCTCTACTGTTGTCACAGAGTTTCCGCTCGTCTCCAGCGAACTGGAACTGCCACCGCCCGAGGTTTTGAGATTTCCGGAGCCGTCAATGGTCAACCCAGACCCGGCGATATTCGTCAGCGACGTATCACCCGTTACGCCGCCGTTCAGTTCTTCTGTGTAGAGTTTGTTCAGCGGGTCTGAACTGGTCCCAATCTTCCCTGACGCGTCCGCACTCGCACTGCCCGCGCCCAGGCCGAGCACGGCGAGAAGCCCAGCCGTACTCAACACACCTCGCCGCGTCACTATCTGCCTAGAGCCGTCTGCTACCGCGTCCTGCGTTGTCTCTGGCTCGGCAGAGCCGTCGGCTCTTGGTTCAGTGTGGCCCTCGTCGTGGTTCTCCTGTTCGCTGTCCGCGCGCTGTTGGTCTTCCGGTCCCGGGTGTGTCGCATCGTTATTTTCAGTTGTCATGTGTGCCGTCCTGCGCTCACCACTGACACCATTCCCATCTGTAGTGTCCGTTCGGTGTCTGCCGTGAGCACGTCTACCGGGAGGAGAGGATATCCCCACTTATTAGCAATATGCACATGTGAACATTACCAATCAAGCATCGGT
>JAQCNR010000193.1 GCA_028274925.1 Halovenus sp. | reverse complement strand
TCCCCTTCCGGAAACCACGCATAGATCAGCGTCGAGAGTACCTGACGCGTCTGATCGATGGTCAGGATCGTGTATTCATCGTCCAAGTTGTCGCGCTTTTTTTGAACCCTTCCTGCCAGGCTTCTTGGGCTCTTTCGTCGGATTTGTAGTACTCTGGCCGGGCTGTCTTCCAGGACAGCCCGGCCTCAGACATCAATCGTCGGACGTGCCGTTCACAGTACTCAACATCGAATTCTTCGGCGTCTGGTGGCTGTCGTTAGCAGTATCAGGTTCCGGGTGACTGCTCATACTCCGTACGACACACGCCACAGTTAACCGCCGGTGTAGAGGTGCGAGTAACGCACAGGCGTAACCTACGTGTCACTGCCCGTCAGAAGGGCTTCGGCCGTCTCGATACAGGTCATTGCGTCCGATTCAGAGATGGACTGTGGACTGAAGACGGCCTGCTCGTAGTCTCCGTGGAGCTGATCGAGTGTCGCAGGGAGGGTAGGTAGCTCAGCGGCGGTCGGTTCCCACGCTGTGAACAGTGCCGCGTGGCCCTCTATCTCCTCTTCGTGCTCGCACGCATCGGCGAGTGCCTGTACTGCGAGCGTCACGCTCTGGTCCGTCCGGCCATCGTCGAGTGCGGCTCTCGCCTCGGTGAGTCGCACGCGGGCGGGTTCGGAGGAGGAAGCCGCTCCGGCAGATGCCGTCTTCGTGCCGCCGTCAGTGTAGTGAGCCTTCCCTCGCACGACGCGGGGTCGGAGCGTCGCGGGATACGGAGACGACTCCGTCGGACGGTCTGTCTGGCCGAGGCGTCGATAGAGGGCTATACCGACGAGTGCAAGCGTAACAAACCCGAACAAGCTGACGAGTAGGAACCACCACCACGGAGCAGTAGCCGTCTCTCCACCGGAGACGACCTGCACACTCCGTGGCGATGTGGCGGGTCGCTGACCACCATCTCTTCCCTCGACTGCTTCAGCTCCCTCCCTCGCCCGCGTGTCAGATACTGTCTCTCCGACACTGCCGCTCCCGCCTGCCTCGATAGTTGCGTTCGTGGTCGCGTTCGCTTCCGTGTCGCCAGTCGTGTTAGCCGGGGCGCCCGGCGCCTCTGTCTGCTGTGTCGGGGCACTCTCTTGAACGACGACCGTTTCAGTCTGTGAGACGACGACCGGCTTTGAACAGCCGAACGCCCAGCACCAGACCCGATCCACGGCGGTCCTGACACTGCCGAACAGCCCCTCGTTTTCGTTGCTGGTTTCTGCATCTCCTCCGTCCGTCTCTGGCTGTGCGGCCGACACCGCAGTCGAGGGGAACGCAGCCGCTCCAATCAGGAGGACGACGAGCGAGGCGATGATGACTGGCTTGCCCCACTTCGTGAGGCGCCGTCGCCACGTTGCGGTCGCTGCGCCGTCCTCCGTGTCTGCATCCTGTTGGATCATGCGTTCGTTCCTCCGAGATTTCGTTTCGGGACGAGCCACAGGAGGCGAACCCCCGTCCGGCGTTCGAGGTGCTGGAGAGCCTGTATCTCGGCGTCGGAGAGATCACCGACGAGCAACAGGGAGCCGACCGCACTCAGTCCGATGGCGCCACCGGCGGCGACCAGTACGACGACGCCGACACCGCTTCCGGTCACGAGCCGAACCACGAGTGCCACTACCACCGTGATAAATACGATGCCCGTTGTCGCCTTCGAAAACGGGTGAACGCCGACTGCCCGGTAGATGACAACCAGTTCGAGCGCGTTGTACACGCCATAGCCGACCGCCGTCCCGATGGCCGCGCCGACGATGCCGAAGCGTGGAATCGCCCACAGGTTCACGACCACGTTGACCCCGACGCCGACGGCTGCCGTCCACAGTTCGACTCGGGGGCGGTCGACAGCCTTTACCAGATCACCGTCCAGTCCGGTGAGCGCCCGAACGAACAGTCCGGCCGTGAGAACAGCCAGTGCGGGCGCAGCCGGCGCGTACGCCGCTCCGAACAGTAGTTCCACGACCGACTCTGCGTAGCACACAAAGAGGAGGGCAAGCGGGAGGGTGGCTGTCACGATCCACTTCGTCGAGGTAGTGAACAGGTGTCCGAGACTGTCGAGCTGTCCGTCGCTGAACCGGCGGGTCGCCAGCGGGAGAAAGGCGAAGCTGAATGCCGAGAGCACGAACGTCGTTGACTGTCGGAGCGGCTGAATCGCCCGATAGAAGCCGACCTCGCTGGACGTCGCGAACACACCGATCATCAACACGTCCAGCGTCGAAAGGAGCATGAACATCGACGCCGAGGCTGCGAGTGGCCACGTATGCCCCCACACCGTCCGCAGCGTGTCATCATCCGGGTATGCGACGAACGGTTCCGTGCGATTTCGCTGCCGGAACAGTAGATAGCCGAACCCGAACAGGAGGATACCGCTCGGGAACATCAGCCAGTAGGCGATGGCTCCGAGCAGGCTCGCGCCGAGCGCAGCGGTGACGACCAGAACACCGATACCGAGAAGCCGGGGGGCGAAATCCCTGACCAGGACGGCTACTTTCGAGCCGGTATCGGCACGAATCGTTCCGAAGGCTACCTGCCCGAGTGGGTAGAGCAGGCCGAACGGAAGGAGCCACGGCAAGTACGTGGCGAGAGCGGGTTCGCCCAACGCCTCGGCCAACGGACGACGGGTAATGTACCCGACCGTCACGAGCAATCCACCGATGGTGAGTGCAATGACGAGACCGCTGCTGACGACTGCTCCAGGGGCTTCACCCGACCGGTCGTTCAGCGTCCGGGCGATGGCGTCACCGATGCCGTTTCCGAGCAGCAACCCGAGTGCGTATATGAGCGTGTACGCAAGCGCGACAGTACCGTACACCTCCGGAGCGAGCGAGCGGGCGAGATACGTCTCGGCAGCCAGTGCGAGTGCGCTTCCGACGACGATACCGACGAGGATCGTCGAGGCACTCCCACCGAGCGAGCCAGACGAATCTTCTTCTGTGGTTGCACCCATTCAGGTGGAATTACCTCAGCGTGAGGCACGTGTATACCAACACCTCGAAGTTACGCGCTCGGGTGGGACTGGGGTTACCGGCATCAAACATTTATACGTATTACCTCGAAGTAACAAAGGAGAGTTACCCTCAGGTTATGTGCGCACCAGTACTAACACCCAGCATCTACGGATAACGGACAGTCCCAACAAGTCATGACCTCCCACCCAAGTCCAAACCCGGCTGACTCCGTGGCGCTCGAACTACTCAGTACGAAGTGGAAACCACAGATCATCGTTCAGCTTCACGAAAACGAGCCCACGGGGTTCGGTGGGCTCAAAGGCCGGCTCGACGGAATCTCGAATAAGGTCCTCTCGAACAACGTCGACGATCTCATCGAGCGTGACGTGCTTCACAAGGAGGTGCTCCAGGAGTCTCCCCGCCGTGTCGAATACACACTGACCCCCGCCGGGGAGGATCTCTACGCACTCATCGACGCCACGGCGGACTGGGATGCTGAATACGTCGAGAGTCGGGGGTTGCCGCGGGTACTGATCGTCGACGACGATCCACGGCAGGTCGAGTTGCTCAGTTCCTGGCTCAGTGCTGAGTACGATGTCGTCACGGCGACCGATGGCAACGCAGCCCGTGAGGCACTCGATGAGACTATCGACGTTGCGATCCTCGATCGACACCTGCCGGACACGACCGGGGAGAAGATCGTCGAAAACGCACGACAGGCAGGGATCTCCCCCCCGACAGGATTCTTGAGTTCGGCGGATGTGTCCGTATCGGCCACCGAACTCCCCGCCGACCTGTTGCTCAGCAAGCCGGCGACGCGCGACAGAGTGCTTGAGGCCGTCAATAGACTCTATCGAATGAACGAGCTGTCGACGCTCGGGCGAAAGGTACGGGCCCGAGAGCACCGACTCCGGTTCGTCAGGGAGGAACACGGACCGGCTGTCGAGACAGCGCCGGCGTACGAGCGGGCAGACGCGACCCTCGACGACCTGCAGGAGGAGTGGCAGAACGAACTCGAAGATCGGGATGCGTGGCGCTCGCTGGAAGAGGCCGAGTCAATTGACGAGCTGCTTGCCGACGCCAGTGGAATCACAGACGAGTAGACCGCCGTGACGAACCGATCCACCACGAGTTCCGGCCGACAGTGCGGGGGACTCGCCTACGTCGAGGACAACGATGCTGACGCCGTGATGATCGAGACGGCGGTTCAGCAGAGTAACTGCGTTTACGACCTAACCCGGTACAGCAGTGTCGCAGGGTTTCTCGACCATCTCGATGCGGCAGGCGTCGGTGAGACCGTGCGACCCGAGGCCGTGCTCCTCGACATCAACCTTCCGGACGGATCCGGGTTCGAAGTTTTAGAGACAGTTCGGCGGTCGTACTCACTCGAAGAACTCCCCATCGCTGTGTTCAGCGGGGGGGAGAGTAACGCGGATCTTCACCGGGCGTACGACCTCGGAGCGAACCTCTATTTGAACAAGCCGATGGAGTTCCCCGAGTACCGCCGCCGAATTGCCGGTATCTGCGGGTTCTTTTCACGACTGACCCGGTCCCGCGAGGTGGAGTGACGCGTCGAAACGCACGGGTTGTTTATATCTATAGGCTAGAGGAGTAAGGTAATGACCCCGAGTGCGAGACGCGTTCTGCTGGTCGAGGATAACGACAGCGACGCGCAGTTGTACGCGGCAATGTTACAGGAGCTGCAGGCAGACACAGTCGACAATCCGACTGCGACTCCGACGAAAGTCGAGCGAGTCACAGCGCTCGAGCCCGGGCTTGCAGAACTCACCGACCGAGGGCAGACCTACGATGCCGTCCTGTTGGACCTGAACCTTCCCGACTCGACGGGGCTGGAAACCGTCGACCGGGTCGTTGACGCCGACTCTGACGTCGCCATCGTCGTTCTCACCAGCGTCGGTGATCAACAGCTCGGTACCGAAGCCGTGGACAAGGGCGCACAGGACTTCCTGATCAAGGACCACGTCACGCCTCGAGTGCTGGCCAAGACCGTTACCTACGCGCAGACACGAAAGGCCCAGACGAAACAGATCGAGCGGCAGCGAAACGAGCTGAGCGTCCTCAACTGGCTCATCCGCCACGAGATCAGAAACGACGCCTCGATCATCCTCGGCTGGGCGAGTGCGCTGGAGGCGGACTCTCCGAGCGAACAGCGCTCACTCGACCGTATCGAAGACGCCAGCAATCACATTGTGACCCTCACCGAGTCCGTCGGAGAGCTGATCAGCACACTCGAAGACGAGCGAACGGAACTCGACGCCGTTCGACTCGGCGCGGTACTGGACGCCGAAGTCACTCACTTCAGAGAAAACTACGAATCGGCGTCCGTCTCGTTCACTGGCGATGCATCAGACGTGTCGGTGAAAGCCAACCAGTTCCTCGGAACAGCGCTACGGAACGTCCTGCTGAACGCTGTCGATCACAACGACGCCGATACTCCGAGCATCGAAATCGACGTCCACCTCCCAGCCGCTGGTGATACCGATGCCGAAACGACAACGATCGAGGGCGATACCGAGCAGGAGTACGTATGGGTCGACATCGCCGATAACGGCCCAGGCATCCCTGCTGAGACGAAAGCAAGCGTGATGGAGAAAGCGTATTCGGGCGATGCAGACGGAACAGGAATCGGGTTATATCTTGTAAACAAGTTTATGCAACAGTACGAGGGTGAGATTCGAATCGAGGACAACTCACCCCGTGGGACGGTCGTCAGGCTCGGATTCGTCCCGGCTGCTTGATCCAAGCAGCGCGTTGTGTGAATGCTTACGGCCGACTCGGTGCGATGCTACCGGCTGAAAAATATGCTGGACTGAGTATAATACCCTGTTGCAGGTTCAAAATTAGTTCGCTGGACGGGACGGGCTGACCCAAAACTTACCGTCCATCGGCAGTGCTGACCCAATGCTGTTCTGATTCTTGATAGAAACGCCTGTCTCAGCCGGAGACTTAGCCCAATCCGTCAATATACTATCACTAAAGAGAGCCGCCTGAGAGCGATGCCTCTCAGGCGGCGGTACCTGTTTTTCGGACAGGTGACCCAACAGTCAAATGAGTCGGCTCGGCGATCGTATTAGCCCTGGTTTGCCTTCCCGTACTGCGGTCAATGATGCGGCTACCAGTGCCACAGCTGAAAGAACCGCATGTGTTTCGACGTTATCCTCCTTGCGTGCGCGGACGCGGTCAAGACCAGTGAAAGACTTTAGCCGGGAGAACACACGCTCGACACCTGCTCGCAGGTGTCGATG
>JAQCNR010000186.1 GCA_028274925.1 Halovenus sp. | reverse complement strand
CGGATTGAACTGAATGATTCCCACGGGAAAGCTGCTCGACATCTGTGACATGTGAACCGAACAGCTACAGTAGTATAATACACGGGCTATCAGGCCAGCTGTTCGGTTGTAAGATCGGAAGTACGGATGGAATCTGAGAATACCGGTCGCAGAACCGTCCGTCTAAACGGTAGTCAGTGACTCACGACTGAACTCGTGGGCCTCCGCCTCGTACCTCTGTGAGGCCGGCGCGTTTCACTGACTGCGTGTGAGGGTGTCGTCTCGGCGAGTGACCTGAGAACGTCACACGATCGGTCGCGCAGTGTGTATTACCAGTACGCGTATCTAATTTATATACTATTTCTTATCTTTTATTAGACAGTACGTGTATAGGTTAGTTTCGGTCCGCACAATCACAGCCGCCCTGACGAAGTAGGTCACCGACCGAGTGGTCTGATCCGCACTCGGAGCAGACGACTCGGACATCGACGAGCACCTCGTAGTCCGCCCGCTCGAGTTCCTCGTCAGGTATGAGCGACTCGATAGCCGTGTCGGTGACCGCAGCGACGCGGCCATTGAGTTTGTCGATGGACTCAATTTTCCGGTCGACGGCGTTCTCGTCACGCTCGGGAAGCGTCGCCTCGCGTTCCTTCGTCAGGTACGTGTGTATCGCCTGGTGAGTCACGAAGTCGCCCAAGAGCTCGTCTACGTCGATGTCCTCACGCTCGAGACGGCGCCGTGCGCGCGTCTCTTCCGACCCGGACCCGTGACGCAGCGCTTCGTACGTCCCCGAGACCTCAAAGGTAAGCGCCGAGACCCCCGACTCTCGGAGGGCCTCCTCGAGCACTCGCTCGTTGAACTCGTCTGCGAGGTCTCGGAGACTCGTTCGCTCACCGGATTCGCCGGTCCACGCCGCTTCGATCTCCGCTCCCATCCCCGACAGTTCGTACTCGTCGATGACCCGCGCGACCTTGGTACCGCGGCTCCGCGTACTGTCTGTCATATCTTTATATTCTGCTTAAGCGTTACAAAGTTACCGGTGTAACTCTGTCGGCAGCCCCGCGATCGGCCGGGGTAGCAGGCGTGTCCGACTGAGTCTGGTGTCAGTCGATGTCTGTGACGTACGCGTAGTCGGCTGGGAGCGCTTCGGCGTCTTCAGGCAGTAGCGCCGCGACGAGGTGCTCAACGTGCGTTTGGAAGTACTCAATAACGCGTGCGATCCGGTCAGAGTCGATCGCTTCGAGCGAGTCGAGGAGAATAACGGGGACGACCTCATGGACGTCATGGACGAGGAATCCCGCGAGTGCGAACACGAGGCCCGTTACCTCCCGTTCGCTCTCGGACAGGTGATCGACGGTGTCCTCGTACGCAGTGTCGTCTGCGGCCGACCGGACGATATGGAGGTCAAAACGCGTCTTCGTCACCTTGCGACGACCCTCCCGCACCTCGGCCTGGCGACGTTCGATCCAGATACGATCGAGGTTCTCGTATTCGAGGATATCGAGTACCGTCTCCATGTGTTCGTTGAACGCGTCAACGGCGTCCGTCTCGAGCCGCTTGATCCGAGTCCGTAGCTCGGTGAGCCTGTCGGCGAGCTCCTCTCGGTCCGCTTCGAGCTGCTCGCGGGCTTCGATCGCTTCTTCTCTGTCGGCGATCTCCTCAGTGAGGTCTTCGAGGTCGGACTCGATACGCTCCACTCGGAGTTCGAGCTCGTTCGACTCGCGATGTAACTCAAGCGTCTCTTCGTGGTCTTCGACTTCGATCGATTCCGCTTTCTCCTCTAAGTCGGCTATCTTCGACTCCTGCGTTTCGATCTGCTCTTCGAGGTCATCGATACGGTCTCGGGTCAACTCGATTTCCTCGGTGACGTCGGTCAGCCTCCGTTCCGCCCGCTCGATCTCTTGGCGTTTCTCCCGAAGCGTGGACTGTCGCTCGGAGAGCTCCTCGATCTCCGACTGAATGTCACCGCGGTCTTCGAGCCTGTCGGACCGGAGGGTTCGGAGGCGACCGAGGGTCTCCTCGATCTGACTGGTCGAAACCTCCGAACCGCAGGTCCAGCAGGCGATTTCAGTCTCCGCGGTCAGCCCGTCGACGGGGGTCTGGCTCTCGACGTCGCGGTCGATATCGAGCCCCTCCTCTTCGAGCATCTCCTCGTTGAAGTTGACGACGCTGCTGAGTTCGTTAATCGTGTCGTCGAGCGTCCGCTTGCGGTCGCGAAGCTCCTGAATCCGTCCGGCGAGTCGATCTGAACTCTCCGCTGGCTCTTCGGCCTCAGCGAGCGTCTCCTCGAGTTCCTCGCGCTCTGCTTCGAGCTCGGAGAGCGTCGAGCGTTCCGTTTCGAGGTCGAATTCGAGGTCCTCAAGCTCCGAGCGTGCGTCTCGAACCCGTTGGAACGCCTCCTCAAGCGATTTTTTCTGCGATCGGCTCTGTTCGACTCCCGTGTCGAGACCCTCGAGTTCGGACTGAACCGTCGTCAACTCCTCGCGCGCCGTTTCGAGCTCGCTCTGTTTTTCGCGCCGCTCGGCTTCCAGCTCGGGGAGCTCCTGTTCGATCTGATCGAGCCGCTCGATTTCGTCTTCGAGATCCTGTCGTTCGCGCTTACACGATTCGATATCGGCCTCAATCTGGTCCGTATCGACCGGCCGCATGATGATCTCCCTGAGGTCATCGCCGCGGGCGACCGCCTGCCGCGCTTCGTTGTTCTCGAGGAGGAAGGCAAAGAGATCGGGCAGTTCGGAGTCGTCGAGGTACGGTTCCCCGTCGAACGCGACGGTCCCGTTTCGTCGGTTCAGCGTCCGGCTGTACGTCTGCCCGCCGATGTCGACTGCTACTGACCCCTGTTCTGCGTCCCCCTTGAGAGACGCTCTGTTGCTCCCCAACCCTGCCATGAGCGCCGTGAGAAACGAGGTCCGGTTCGTCGCATTCTCGCCGGTCAGTATGGAAACGCCGGGTGGGAGAGTCACCGACGCTTGGTCGATCCCGCCGATGTTCTCCACCTCTGCTCGAATTTCTCCCCCACTGAGTTGATCCGCTGCCATGGTTCAAATAATGGAACTCGGTAATTAAATGTACTTGTTGCGAGCTACCGGCTTTGAGGAAGAAGTAACAGACTTCGTATGATAGAGTGCTAAGAAAATTTATCTTTATTATATACATTATGTGTCATAATTTGGACTCCACGCTGTCGGAAGCGGGCCCGCTATCTTCAATCGTCTGTGAACACGAGGCGAGACGAAGACAGTCAGAGCGCCCTCGTGGACAGCGCCTGTGAACTACCCCACCCTACTCACTCACGGCTGACGCCGTTCGCTCCGTGAGGGTGTCGTCAGAACTCTCGGAGTTCTGACTGCTAACCAGAAGTCGCTGACTTCTGGTGATGGGGCTTGTCTGTGAACTCGGCCACAAACACATCAGGGTAGGTGTTGAAGACGCTTTGAGCGACCGTTTTTCAGGTCGTCCCACCATTTTTCAGACTCGACAAGGGTTTCCGTCCGCTGTCTGCCGAGGTGTCATCGTTCCGATTCAAGCGGTGGAGAAGGTGGGTGTCGACCCGTCTACAGACATCGACAGTTGCCGCTACCACCTCCTCCGACCGCGCGGTCAGGAGTCGGCGCGGTCGGCCGGCCCCGCGTCCGCCGCCACTGCGGCCCGGACGCGGAGCGACACGAACACGACCGCCGCGGCCATGATGACTGGGATGTTCGGGTGCGTGAGTGGTTGCATGTACATCTCGAGGAGCCGTATCCACGGGGCGACGGTGTCACCCGCGTACCGCGGTGCGTCGATCAGCGGCCACAGCAAAAAGCTGACATCGGCGTAGTTGCCGGCGAGGACCGGCCGCACGCTGTCGCCGACGAAATGCGAGAGGTAGCCGATCGCGAACGCCACGGGAGTGACTGCGCCGAGCCGACCGAACACGTGCTCCGGGTCCGTCCGGCGCCGCACTCCGCGGGCGGCGACCGTGACAAGCGCGATGAACACGCCGGCCGCGAGCAGCGAGTGTGCCGCCGAGCGACCGCTGACGATCACGCCGTAGTACGCCAGCGGCTTGTCGATCAGGTCCGGGAGTTGGCTCCCGAACGCGAGCGGCACCAGCGGCCAGGGCGCCGGGAGGGGTCTGCGCGTGAGGGCCGCGGCGGCGACGTAGGAGAGATACGCGAAGGCAAGATGCCCGAGGGGGAACACACCCGGGCGTTCGGTTGGGCCGTATATAAACGCGCTCCCTCGATCTTTCCGGGGCTTTCGAGCGCGTCAGCGCCATGTTCGGCTGTCGGGTCCGGTCTGCGCCTGGAGCGGTGCGTCAGTGAACCCGCGGATCGTCGCTGCCGCCCCACAGCACACGGTAGGTGAGGTAGCCGAGCAAGAGCGCGAACGCGAACAGCGCGACCGTCTCGGCGAACCAGGCCGCTGCGCGGAGGAATCGACTCAGCACCCGGAGCAGCGTGACCCCACCGAACAGGACGACGACCACCCCGACGCCGGCTATCAGCGCGCGAACGCGTTCCATACGCGTGTGTCTGCTCGCCGAGTGATAATACCGGTCGGTCGCGGCCACGGCGGTGTTGGATCGCGTGTCGTAGGGGTGAATTGTTGCTTGGAAGCGAACTGCTCAGCGCGTCGTCGTGGGATCTCTCAAAAAGCGCATCATCGGCCACTACGGCGACGCGTACGAAGGGAAGCCCGATCTACGTCGCGCAGCAACGCGCGCGTCAGGGACTCACACGTGCGCTGTTGACGATGGACGAGCACGTCGAGAACAAGTTCATGCTTGTGCTTGACGACAGCGCGTGCTAGGCGACTCTCGCCGATACGGTGCGGCGCCGCCGCTGACGGTCGTGGCTGCCGGCCGACCAACGGGAGGCCGAGAGCGGTGGGGTATGGCAGGACGGTGTAAACGCACTCTCGCTCCAGAGTGCTAACGGACAGTGCCACGGCCGCCACAGCGATTGACTGGAAAAAAAGAGAGTGCGTGCTGGCCTACGCGTCCCACCACCGGCCGCGCTCGGGGGAATCAATCCGCGACCACCCGGTTAGCGCAACCGAGACGCGACCGTCATACCAACTCGTCGCGACAGCAACCAGCCGCACCTGCTCGCCCTCGTCGATGAGCGGTTGTGTTGATACATAGTGTGAGCGCATACCCGCGTCTTCAGGCGCGGGTCGGGCGGACAATAGCGTACACAACCTCCAGCGATTTTACACAGTTCGAGGCAGAGTGCCTCGGGGCTTGACCCCGACAATTCACAATAGCGTCGAAAGACGGAGGCCATCCAGTGGTACGAAAGCGCGCTTCGACCGAACGCTAACTCGATTTCCTCAGCAAACTGTTGGTATCAATAGGGCCATGTTCGGTCAATGTATTCTTAGTCCGATTAATTCCTGATTACTGTCACGGTTACACTTAGACCGGTTGGCCAATCTTCTAGATTACGGACAGTCAACGGTATAATCGCAAGACGTAGCAGGGTTAGTCTGTTGAAAAGCCGACTGATAATAAGAATAAGAAAGCTACCCACAGGGGTCCGACAGAGCATGTGAACAAAATAGGACGGTGCCAGCCAACGGGAGCCAGATGACCAACGACCGGCCCACCCACCCACAGCGCACAGGCGAGCAACCCGTCGGTCAAGCGCCAGCGCGGCAGCACACAGTTGGCACAGCATAGCCGGCCAGAGATACACCGAACACCGGCCCCAGTAGGTGGGACACGGTGTGTCCTTATCCCCCTGCGATCAGTACTGCCTCGTTTCTGCGCCAAGCAGGGCCAGTCACACTGGAGCGGCACAAACCGACAGTGATGCGGCTGGAGACAACTGCCGGTGAACCACCAGCCATCAGCACAGGACCGCGGACTCCAGTCAGGAACGCGCACGATCCGGTGCCGGCCACGAGTGGATCCCGCCTGGGGGCGCGGGCAATCTTGAACACAGAGACAAACGGTCTCGAGGATGCCAACAGGGGGGTGTCGTTGGGAAGCGGGGACACGCAAGTTCGGGAGGAAGGGATCCGGCATCGAGAAGCGGGGAGTCCTGCGGTGGGAAACAAGCAGTCAGTCTTCGATGAGCGGGTAGTCGTTCATCGAGAAGCGGGGAGTCCTACGTTAGGGAACGGGGAGTCAGTCTTCGACGAGCGGGTAGTGGTTAGACTAGAGGCGGGGGGTCGTGGGGTTGGGAACGTGGAGTCAGTCTTCGACGAGCGGGTT
>JAQCNR010000184.1 GCA_028274925.1 Halovenus sp. | reverse complement strand
ATAGGTGTTTAAGGTATATAATTGGCGGAATCGGGTGATGCCCAAGCCACTGGCTGTCTCTGGCTCCGGTCCAACGCCCGCAGTTGTGGCTCCCACGTCTATTTGCTATCGCGGTATATGGTTTATGAGTTGCTGGTCAACTGGTCGTGACACCAACCATTAGGAGCCTTCGAGACGTCACAGCGAGTATGTCGTTACGAAATCCGCCGATAGCGCACTCGGCGAAACAGACTGACTTCGGCGGCTGGGAGATGCCGGTGGAGTTCGACTCGATTCGGACGGAACACGCTGCCGTCCGGGACGCTGTCGGGAAATTCGACGTGTCACACATGGGGGAACTCACAGTCTCGGGCCCGGACGCGACACGCCTGCTCCAGCGGCTCACGACCAACGACGTCGCAGCCCTCGACCCGGACGAAGGCCAGTACGCAGCGCTCACCAACGACGAGGGAATCATGCTCGATGACACCGTTGTCTACCGACTGCCAGACACCGAATCGGAGCAGTACCTGTTCATTCCCAACGCGGGTCACGACGAGGAAATCCACGACTGGGCGCTCGAACACCGCGAACAGTGGGGATTGGACGCGACAGTTACCAATCGAACCGAAGAGTACGCGATGATTGCCGTCCAGGGGCCGGAGGCCCCGGAGTTGCTGGGCGCTCAGACCAACCTCGACCTCTCGGAGTTGTCACGCTTCGAGATCACAGTTGGATCCGTCGCAGATGTCGAGGCACTCGTCGCACGGACGGGCTACACGGGCGAACGCGGGTTCGAGTTGCTCTGTCCGTGGGACGCGGGCGAGACGGTTTGGTCGGCGCTCGAGTGCCAGCCCTGTGGACTGGGTGCCCGGGATACACTGCGCCTCGAAATGGGATTTCTGCTCTCAGGGCAAGACTTCGACCCCGAAGACAATCCGCGAAATCCCTACGAAGCCGGCATTGGCTTCACTGTCAAACTCGACACGGAGTTTCTCGGCCGTGACGCGCTGGAGGGTGTCAACGTCGAAGGCCCCGAGGAGAAGCTTGTCGGGCTTGTCATGCGCGAGCGCGGAGTTCCGCGACACGGGTACACCGTCGAGACGGCCGACGGCGAGCCGATTGGCACAGTTACTAGCGGAACAATGAGTCCAACACTCGACGAACCAATCGCGCTGGCGTATCTCCCCCGGGAGTACGTCGGCACAGACCGCACCGTCCGGATCGTCGTTCGTGGCGAACCGAAGAAAGCACGTATCACGACAACACCATTCCTATCATGAGCTTCACGATTCCAGACGACTGCCGGTATCTCGACTCTCACGAGTGGGCACGCCAGCAAAACGGGACTGTTCGCGTTGGCATCACCGACTTTGCACAGGACGAACTCGGCGACGTGGTCTTCGTCGAACTCCCTGCCGAAGGTGAGGAACTGACGCAGGGCTCAGATTTCGGGGTTATCGAGTCGATTAAAGCTGTCTCTGACCTGTACGCGCCCGTCTCGGGCACCGTCCATGCGACGAACGAGGCACTGATCGACGAACCAGAACTGGTCAACGACGACCCCTTCGGTGAGGGGTGGATGCTCGAAATCGACGTTGCCGACGAAAGCGAACTCGACGAACTGCTTTCTGCCGACGAGTACCGCGAACAGATAGAATAACGGCTGTTCTCTGTCGATTTCTGTGTTCCCACCAGCGGCTGGTGTGTTTGTCGATAAATTCTATAACGATATATTGAATCGGTTGCTGTGCAGAAGGCGGCTGTGAAAATTCAGAGGTTGGCGAATGCGTCATCGACGAGTTCGCCAGTGTCCGCGATGATGTCTTCCATCGCGTCGTCGTCGACTGACATCCCGATCAATCGAGCAATACGCATGATGGAGACGTGGTACACGCGCTGCAGTCCGGGTTCTTCCTCCCAGATGACGACGTTACAGGCCATCAACGCGCCGAGTTTGTTGTCAGTTGCGTCCAGTGCCCGGTCGGCCACCTCTGGATTGCAGGCACCAAGGACGTAGTACGGGTCCCTTCCTGCGTCGATTTTCTCGTTGAGCATCTCCGACGGCGAAAACTCCACCGGGACACCGAACCCAGCGTCGGTGAAGACCTCACGGACGTGCTCAATGGCTTCTTCGTGGTCCATCTCGAGTGTTGTCTGCTGTTCGCCGATGTCTTCGGGACTAATCTGTGACGGGTCGATTGGGAGCATCAGTAATTAAAATATTGCAGGCAGTACACAATACCTTTTCGAATATATCCTCAAACTTAGGATGAGGAACTCTTTCGGATTTTATATTGCACGAAAAGTGCACAACTAGCTGCGCGGTCAACGTCTTGGGACACTCAAACGCCGCGAAGACAGCCCCACCGGGGAGAACCCGTTATTTGGTCTTCTCGGGTTTTTCTTTGGGCTCGTTGTTCCTCGATAGCCACGCGTACGGCGAGCGGACGGTGCGCCTGAGGAGTCGACCGGACTCAGCGAGCGCTCTCCCAGTCCGGACAGTGAGTTCACTCCCCGACTCGAATGCAGCAGGAAGGCCGTGTCGGAGGAGGTGTCGGCCGGGGCTGTCGACTGCGCTCACTTCGTCGTGGTGCAGTTCGTAGCGGTTGTGATACGAGCGGATATGCATGTCGCCGTCTTCGTCCATCGACCGGCGGTAATCGACCCACTGGCCGTGGATGCTGCCGAGGTGGACACGGTAGCCGGCGGCAGTCGGCCGGGGGACGCTCTCTTTCCAGACCGAGATGGGTTCGTCAGTTCCGAGTGCGTCGGCTTCGAGCGCTCGCCAGATCAGCAGTTCCGTCCCGCAGTGTGGGCAGTCGCCGTCGTAGGTCACCTGTTCGCCGCAGTTGTGACAGGGTGCCCGGTACTCCCACTCGTGGGCCGTCCCGCACGCCTTGCAGACGGGCTGGAACAGCGCGAGTTCCTCGCCGCAGTCGACGCAGGTCTCGGCCCGTGGTTCTGTCATCAGTAGAACTAGTCGTTCTGGGAGTAAATCGCTGTCGTCGGAGTTCGATATCCTTTTATCCGCAACTCCGGTAGAGCCGATAACTCGCTGGCAGTCACGGGCACCAGTGGGCACCTGTCATACAGGTCGGGATGTGAGCCTCACGGCTTGAACCACACAACGCCCGTGGGTGAATACCCATGGCAAAAAGCTTCTACGCACATATCCGAGACGCCTGGAAGGACCCAGGCGACGGGAAACTGGCGGAACTGCAGTGGCAACGACAACAGGACTGGCGCGACCAGGGCGCAATCGAACGCGTCGAACATCCGACGCGACTCGACCGAGCACGCTCGCTTGGCTACAAGGCCAAACAGGGCATCACGGTCGTTCGCGTCAGCGTCCGCAAGGGCGGCGCTCGCAAGCAGCGATTCACCGCCGGTCGACGCTCGAAACGACAGGGTGTGTCCCGCATCACCCGACGGAAGAACATCCAGCGTATCGCCGAGGAACGCGCCGCACGCAAGCACCCGAACATGCGCGTGCTCAACTCCTACTGGGTCGGGGAAGACGGCAGCCAGAAGTGGCACGAAATCATCCTCGTCGACCCTGCGCACCCGGCAATCGAGAACGACGACGACCTCAACTGGATCTGTGACGACACCCACAAGGGCCGCGCACTGCGCGGACTCACCAGTGCTGGCAAGCAGAACCGAGGACTGGGCAAACGTGGCAAAGGCACAGAGAAAACGCGACCATCGATCAACGCTGGCAACGGCCGCGGCAAGTAATTAGCCGGCCTGACAGACTTTTTGTGCGACCCTCGCCGGGTCATATTTTGCGTTCTCCGTAGTGAAGACTTCTCGGTCGTCGACGGAGACGCGGAACGAACCATCCTCAACTGGCGTGAGTTCGACGTCATCGAGGGCCGCGCCGCAGTCGCTTTCCAGCGCGTCGCGCACCTCGATTGCCATTCCGAGACCGCCACAAGCCTTACAATAATCGATTTCGACGTGCATGTTGTCTCTTATACGGAACGAAGAATAAAAAACGTCAGCCCAGTCAGTTGTCGAGTTCGCCCAGCAGCGTCTCTGCCGCGGCAGCCGACGAGGGCGGCCCACGCGCTGTAATTAGGTCACCGTCGACAGTGACACTCGTGTCG
>JAQCNR010000183.1 GCA_028274925.1 Halovenus sp. | reverse complement strand
GTCTCAGACCCGCCAGACCATGAGGCAAACGCCGAGCACGTCGGAGCGCACCTGCAGGGCATCGTCAACAGTGTCTCCGCGGGTATCTTCCTCAAAGACGCCGATGGCGGGTATCTGTTGATGAACAGACGCTGTCGCGAGTTATTTGGTATCGACGAGTCGACGAACGTCGTCGGACTGACTGACGAGGACCTGTTCGACGAGGACGTTACCGCGAAACTTGGTGCCGAGGACGACCGGGTCTTTGCGCAGGGTGAGGTGGTCGAAGTCGAGGCGACTGTCCCCACGACTGAGGGTGAGCGCACGCTGCTCACGAAGAAGACGCCGCTGTTCGATGACGGCGAGCAGTACGCGCTCTGTGCGGTCGCAACGGATATCACCCAACAGCGAGAGCGCCAGCACGCCCTCGACGAGCGGATGAAGGAGTTGTCTGCCGTCCACCGGGCCGTCGACCGCTTCCAGTCTTGCGACGAACCGGTCGCCGACCGTCTCCACGCCTTCGTCACGGCACTGCCCGACTCGTTCCAGTATCCCGACCGGACGGCTGTCCGACTCACCTCCGGTGAGGACTCGGTTGCAACCGCCGAGTTCGACCCAGACCTGCCGATGATCGACGCTGTCGGCGAGACGCGGACTGGCCCTACCGTCCACATCGAAGTTGTCTGCCGTCCACCCGAGGAAACGGCTGACCCATTTTTGCCCGAAGAACGGCGGGTGCTCGACACGCTCGCGAGCATCGTTGCTGGCCATCTCGACCGTCAGGCCTACATCGAGGATCTTCAGCGGTACGAGACCACGTTGCGCGCGCTGGGTGACCCGGTCTACGCGCTGGACCCCTCGGGGACGTTCACGTTCGTCAACGACGCACTGCTCGAACAGACGGGCTACGAGCGCGAGGAACTGTTGGGCGCACACGCCGACCGGGTGCTGACTGAGGGGGGTCTCGAACGCGGACAGGCAGTCATCCGGCAGTTGCTCACGAATGACCAGCAAAGCGCCAAGTGGGAACTCGAGATTACGACTGCTGACGGCGAGCAAATCCCGACAGAAAATCACGTTGCGCTGCTGCCGTTCGACGAGTCAGGGTTCCGCGGAACGGCGGGCGTACTCCGAGACGTCACTGAACGAACCGAGCGCGAGCGCGAACTCAGCCGTCGGAAGGATATGCTCGTCCGCACCGAACAGATGGCCGATGTCGGCGGCTGAGAACTGGACACCGACACCGGCGAGGTGTACTGGTCCGAGGGGACGCGCCAGATTCTCGAGGTGCCGTACGGGTTCGACCCAACACCGGAGTCGGTATTTGAGTACTACCATCCCAATGACCGCGAGAACGTCCGGAACGCGGTCACTCGTTGTCAGGAGACCGGTGAGCCGTTTGACCTCGAGTGTCGGGTCATCACTGCCGAGGGCCGCGAGCGACAGGTCCAGATACGCGGCGAACGGGTGACCACAGACAACGCTGAGACACTCCGGGGAACGGTACACGACGTGACGGAAATTCGCAAGAACGAACAGCAACTTTCGGTACTCAACCGCGTGCTTAGACACAATCTCCGGAACAACCTGAACGTCGTCACGGCCAATGCCGAACTCATTCGCGACCATATCGAGCAGCTCCGATCCAATACGACTGGCATAGACTCTGCCACTGCGGCACAGGACGCAGTTGCGCAGTTTCCGTTCGAGGATGTCCTCGATACCGTGGCGCAACTCGACGCCAAGGCGTGGGAACTGCTTGCTATCGCCGACAAATCCCGAGAACTTGCGGGCGTGGTCGGACAGACGGATTCCACAGAGACTGCCGATATCGAGTCGCTGCTCGCGGATCTGGTCGCAGAGTACAGAACGGAGTACACCAACGCGGCTATCCACCTCGACACCGTTTCCGCAGCGGCGAACGCGAACCCCGAGTCTGTCTATCTCGTAGTCGAAGAACTGCTGGAGAACGCGCTGCAACACACCGGTCCCGAACCGACAGTCGAGATTAGCGTCACGCGGTCGGAGCCGAACCGTGTCGAAATCGCAATCGCCGACGATGGACCCGGGATTCCAGATATCGAGTGTCGAACGCTCGACGCAGATGTCGAAACTGACCTGCGACACTCCAGCGGGTTTGGGCTCTGGACAGTCGACTGGCTGCTCGGACGGGCCGGCGGGTCCGTCACCATCGACAGCACCGACTCGGGGACAGTCGTTCGCGTCGACTTGCCGGCCGCCTGACCGACCGAACCCGATATTCATAAACCGCGGCGTGGAGTAGCGGAGGTATGTTCCTCGCGATGCGGACAGAGGTCGAGGCGGCGCTGACCGACGCCCTCGACCACTGCGGCTATCCGACCGACGACCGTGGTATCGAGGAGCCACCAGACGACCTCGATTCGGTTCTCGCCTCGAGTGTTGCCTTCCGGCTGGCCGGGGAGGCGGGCGCACCGCCACCCGAAGTTGCCGCGGAACTCACAGCAGAAATCGAGCCAGACGAGTACAGCTACATCGGCCGAGTCGAGACACGCGGTCCCTACATCAACGTCTGGCCCAGCGAGCAGTATTTCGCCGAAACGCTGGAACACGCACAGGAGGCGACGTTCGGGAACCTGCCCGACCAAGAGACCAGCGTCGTTGTCGAACACACGAGCGCGAACCCGACCGGACCGGTCCACGTCGGCCG
>JAQCNR010000182.1 GCA_028274925.1 Halovenus sp. | reverse complement strand
AACCCGCTGTCGGCGAGCGTGCGAGCGTCCTCTCGGGCAACCGTTCGAATCGCGTCACGAGAGTCGTCGAACCCCGGCGCGCCGGGTAACGGCGGGAGATGGACCATCCCAATCAGCGCGCTGTCGGCGTCGAACATCCGCTCAGGCGTCCCAGTACTCGGGTTCGTTGCCCGCTCGCCACTTGACCGAACAGCCACGAGCGGGCTGGAAGTCGTCGCTAACCGCCTCGCCGGCGAGCAGGTCCTCGATGTGACTCTTCATCTCCCGATTCTCGGCGTCGTCGTCGGGATTCGGCGCGTCGTCGAGGCGGCCGTGGTAGGCCAACTCGAAGGCACCGTCGCGGTTGGCGAACAGGAACGGGTCGGGCGTGCACATCGCACCGTACTCGGCGGCGACAGTCTGCTCGTCATCTCGGAGGTAGGCGTCCCACTGGATTGTGCCGTCTTCGACGCGTTCGACCATCGTCTCGAAGTCATCCTCGGGGTACTCCGTCTCGTCGTTCGGATTGATACCCACGACGGCAACGTTGTCGTACTCCTCGGCGAGTCGGTTCATCTCCGCGAATTTCGCCTTGGCGTAGGGGCAGTGATTGCAGGTAAATACGAGCAACAGCGCGTCGTAATCACTGAAATCTGCAAGCGAATACGTCTCGCTGTCTGTGCCTCTCAGTTCGAAGTCCGGCGCGTCGTCACCGGGTTCGAGCACGTCCTTAGAGTCGAGTGCAACCATAGCTGAGTCTGGGACCGCGAACCACTTAATGCACCGGGCACGTGGTGACTGCTGGCACACCATAGCAACGTTTTTGTACGTACTCCGGTGCTTTCAGATATGGACCTCTCCGACGAAGTCGTGGAGTTACTCCGCGAGAACGCACGGTACAGCGTCGAGGATATCGCCCGCCAGACCGACAGCGACCCGTCGGAGGTCGAGGCCGTTATCGGGGACCTCGAAGACGAGGGCGTCATCCTGGGCTACCGGGCGGTTGTCGACCGCGACAAACTCGAAGGCGAGACAATTCGGGCCGTCGTCGAACTGAACGTCACGCTCGACCGCGAGACCAGTTACGACGACGTTGCCGAGCGAATCGCCAAGTTCCCCAAGGTCGAAGCGCTGCATCTGGTCAGCGGCGACTTCGATTTCCAGATGCACGTCGAGGGCGACTCGATGAGTGAGGTGTCGAATTTCATCAGCAACAAGGTCGCGCCCGTTCCCGAAATCACGCAGACGGTCACGCACTACGTAATGACCACCTACAAAGAGCAGGGCATTGAGTTCGGTGACGGCAGCGACGACGACCGGCTCTCCGTGTCACCATGAAAATCGCAGACCGTGTCGAAGCTGTGCCCCCGTCGGGCATCCGTCGGTTTTTCGAACTCGCAGAAGAGGTGGACGACATCATCTCGCTGGGAGTCGGTGAGCCTGACTTCTCGGCACCGTGGGCCGCCCGCGACGCCGCGATTACCTCACTCGAACAGGGCAAAACGTCCTACACCGCGAACCGGGGCAAACGCGAACTCCGAGAACTCATCGGAGAGACGATGGAGGACAACTACGACCTCTCCTACGACCCGGACGAGCAAATTCTCGTCACCGCGGGCGCGAGTGAGGCACTGGACCTCGCCTTCCGGACGGTAATCGAACCGGGCGACAAGGTGGCGGTTGCACAGCCCTGTTACGTGTCCTACTCACCGGGCGTGACCTTCGCCGGCGGCGAGGTGTGTCCGGTACGGACCCGCCGCGAAGACGAGTTCAAACTCACATACGAGATGCTCGACGAAAGCGGTGCGGCCGACGCCGAGGCGCTGGTCTACTGTTATCCCAACAACCCAACCGGGGCGACGATGACGCGCGACGAACTCCAGGAAGTCGCCACGTTCGCGCGCGAACACGACCTGACCGTGCTCTCAGACGAGATTTATGCAGGGCTTAGCTACGAGGACGAGCACACCTCGATTGCCACGCTGCCGGGAATGCGCGAGCGAACCATCGTGTTCAACGGGTTCTCGAAAGAGTACGCGATGACCGGCCTACGACTGGGCTACGCGCTCGGCCCGACAGAGGCGATTACGGCGATGAACCGCATCCATCAGTACACGATGCTGTCAGCGCCAACAACCGCCCAGTACGCCGCAATCGAGGCGCTAGAGTCATCTGACGACGTTGTCGCGGAGATGCGAACCCAGTACAACCGCCGTCGGAAACTCGTCCTCTCGCGGTTCGAGGAGATGGGACTTGACTGTTTCCGTGCGAAAGGAGCCTTCTATGCCTTCCCGGCCTGTCCGTGGGACGACGGTCACGAGTTCGCCGAAGCGCTGCTTGAAGAGACCAAAGTTGCCGTCGTGCCGGGCGCGGTGTTCGGCGAGGGCGGCGAGGGACACCTCCGCGTCTCCTACGCGACGGGGATGGAGGATTTGAAGGAGGCGCTGGACCGTATCGAGCAATTCATCGAGTGATACTGGCGGGTATCGCTCAGTCAACGGTTTGGAGAAACAGCGAGACGGAACCGCCGTTTCCCCGCTCACAGCGCCGATAGCTTGTTCCTATACGAACAGTATTTGTTGTATATAAATTCTCGTAAACAAGAACGTAATTCCCGCAAAGTTTTTTCGTCTGTTTACAGTAGGAGATTTGTAATGGCAATAGACGAAACGGGAGGGTCAGATGACGATAGCGGTTCCGGGGTGGGTGTTCGCTTCGACGAGGGAGTTACTGTTGGGGAGTACTCCTGGGGCGATTTTCGTCGAGAGGAACACGACGAAGGACGATTCGACCGAAGCAAGTATCTCGGCTTCGACCCGCGGGACACAGCACGGCACGTACAGGCCGGGGCAAGCGGCGCAAAGACACTCAACGAGATTGTCGAGCACTACCGCGACCCCGGAAGCCGTGGCGTCGTCAGGGGACAGTACACGTGGGAACATTTCAAACAGGAGTACTACTACGACGACGAGGGGCTGCCGCCGCGGAAAGACGGGGAAAAAGTCCCGTTCGAACCCGAGGAGTATCTCGGCTTCGAGCCCGAACAAACCGAGAGCCGACTGAGCGCGGCCAACGATACGGCCTCGGCGCTGGCTGACCTCGTCGATAAGCGCACGGTCACCGTCAACCAAGAGGTTGACGAAGACACGTTCTTCTCGACACGCGAGGGCGGTGTCACCGTTGCGAACCGGTACGATATGGAGAAGGCAGTGCCGATGGAGAAAAAGACCCACTTCATCGAGCAGGACCGCTACTGGGTAAACAAGCCCTACGCGTTCATTATCATCTTCAAATCGCAGAAAGAAAACGAGATCAAGTACTATGTCGTCGAGCCACATTTCAATTCTATCGAGGACGAACT
>JAQCNR010000178.1 GCA_028274925.1 Halovenus sp. | reverse complement strand
CGGCCGAGATACTGGTCCAAAATTGGCGTAACGAAGGCGTCGGCGGCCGTCGTTGCCGTCCGCTCGTACTCCCGAAACTCCGGCAGTACTTCGTGAGAGCCAACGACGTGCAGGTCGGTCTGCTCACGCAGCGCCGCGACTGCCCGCTGCTCGTTGTCGGGTGCTGCGTAGGCGTGCAGAAACGAGACTGCGACGCTGTCGAGGTTATCGTCGAGTTCCTCAATTCTCGCCGAGATGTCGTCGTCTTTCAGTGGTGTTTCGATACCATCCGGAGTAGCGCGTTCGCTGAGTTCGTGGCGTCGGTCGGCCGGCACCAGCGGCGTCGGCGGCCGGGCGCTCAGGTCGTACAGCGCGGGTCGGGCCTGCCGACCAATTTCGAGCACGTCACCGAATCCCTCTGTGGTGAACAGTGCTGTCCGTGCGCCCTCGCCTTCCAGCAGTGCATTGGTCGCAACAGTTGTTGCGTGTCGAAAGTCCTCGATTTCGCCAGGGTCGATTCCGGCCGTCTCACAGGCGCGTTCGATACCGCTGATAACTCCCTCGCTGTGGTCGTCTGTCGTCGGCACTTTCGCAGTCGTCAACTCCCCCTCGACGAGCAGGACAACGTCGGTGAATGTCCCGCCGATATCGACGCCGAGACGGGTCGGCCGGTTCATGCTCACTGAATGGGCAACCAGTCAATAAACCGTTGCCCTTGGCTCAGACTTTGCCACAACAGACTGGCAGCAGTTACGATGTTCGGGGGAGTGAACTGCCGAACCACCAGCCTCTTTCTCCGAAAACGTTCAACTTTAACTTCATTTATAAATTGGCTGTTTTGATGACATTTATATACGAACAGGAGAGTAAATCCGCCGAAGATGAACTCCGGCGATGTCGACCTCCCGGGCGACCCTAGCGACGAGCGCGTCACGGTGCCGCCGCCGCTCGCGCCAGACGACCCGGAGGCGTGGTACGCACCGGCGGTCCAGGAACAGGACGAGGTTCACCCAGGTGTTGTCGTCACCATCTCTCGGGACGGCACAGAGTTCAGCTACGAGGTCCGCGAACCGGCGCTGACCGACCGAGACAGCGCACAACTCGACCGGGTGATTGACCACTTCGCGGACGCTCGCCTCCAGCGACCGCTCACCCGCGAGGGCGCGGTTGAGGTGATGGCCAAAGGGTTCGACGAGAAACACGAGCGCGTTCTCGACGGACTGCTGTCCGGGTCGGCCGACTCCCGCCGACGGCTTGGTTATCACGCGCTCGCGGAGTTGGCCTGCCTCGGCGAACTGACACCCTATGCACTCGACGACCGAATCGAGGTTGCCGACACCGACGATTCAGGAGTGGTCATCCACACGACCGACTACGCTCCGGCGGTGACGACACTGTCTGCTGACCCCGAGTATATCGAGCGCTTCGCCAGCGAGCGACTCGAACGGTACACTGTCAACTTTCACGACTTCGAGATTCCAGTCGTTCGCTACCGGGCGAATCTGCTTGGCGGCGAAGCCTTCGACGAGAAGTACGCTGTCCGCGAACCAGACCTCCTTCCCGGCGACGAGGAACTCATTGCGGAGTGTAAAGAGCGAATCTGGGAGACGGCTGTCGACGGCCTCATCGAAGACGAACGCGCCTTCGTCCACGACCGAGCGGCTGACCTCCTGACTCGACGACTCGAACGCCGCGATACCCGGGCGTGGCTCGACGCGCTCACTCACCGACTGCGCTCGGCGCTTGCCGAGTACGGACTGACCGTCCCGCCGGTCGACAGCGAGTACGACGAGCACCGACTTTCAGACCTCGTCTACTACGTGCTCCGAGATTACACCGCCTACGGCAAACTCACAGTTCCGATTCGCGACCCACGGCTCGAAGATATCGAGGCCAATCGCGTCGGCGAGCGGATCAAGGTCATCCCCCGTGACCGCACGGCCGAACGCGTGCCGACCAATCTTGTCTTCGAGGAGGAACAGGCCTTCGTCAACGTCGTCACCCAACTCGCTGCTGCCGATGGAACTGAACTGAACGCGACCACGCCGAGCGCGAAGGTCAACCTCAGCCCCGACGGAATCGAGGAGACGATTCGCTGTGCAGTTGCGCTGCCGACAATCAGCGAGGACGGTCCACATATTTCGATCCGAAAACAGGCTGCCGACGCGCTCACGCCAGTCGACTTGGTCGAGAGTGGCTCGCTTCCCACAGAACTGGTCGCGCTCCTGTGGCTCTGTTACGAGCACCACAGAATCGTCCTCTTCTCTGGCCCAACTGGGGTGGGCAAGACAACACTGCTCAACGCTCATATGCCCTTTGTCCCCTTCGAGGACCGCCCGATCAGCATCGACGAGGGCTCGCGGGAAGTCCGCCTTCCACACGAGACTGGTGTCTCCCTGACAACCCGGGACCACCAGAGCGACCACAAGCGCGTCACGATGGCCGACCTGATGACCGAGTGTAACTACCTGAATCCGGATATCGAGGTCATCGCCGAAATCAATACCAGTGCGAGTTTCGAGACATTTGCCGAGTCGATTAATACTGGTCATGGGATCCTCGGGACGACACACGCGACCGATGTCGAGTCGCTGGTCAACCGTGCGGTCGAGCAAGGGCTCCCGCCGTATCTCCTCCGCGAGGTCGACCTCGTTGTCTTTCCGCGGAAAGTCGACGGCCAGCGGTACGTTGGCGAGGTGGTCGAACTGGTCGACGAGTCGACGTTTCGTGAACTCGACGGCGAGGAGTGTGGCGTCATCAGGAAAGAGCGTGGCTCTGTCTACTGGAACCGCATCGCCAGCCGGACACCCGACGGCGAGTTCACCGTCGCCTACGACCATCCTGACCTCGGCGACGACAACCACGACTGCGGAATGCAGACTATCGCTCGCATCGCCGAGTTGAGCGACAGTGACCCGTCCGAGGTCGAGGCTGAGTTTCGTCGCAAACATCGCTACGTCGAACATCTAGTTCAGGAGGGCATCGACGAGTTCGACGAACTGTTCGAGTTACTTGCAGACCTGCAGACAAACGAAGCTGCAACTGTCGAGCGACTCCGGCGGCAGGCCGCCGACCGTGAGCAGTCCGAGCCCGACGCAGAACAACCGGCTGCCGGCTCACCGACAGGCTACACTACTGGACAGTCGACTCGGGAGGTGGACTGATGTCTGTCGAGCGCCGCTCCGCGGGTCGGCTTGGCCCCCTTGACAAGGGACTGTACGCGCTGTTTTCCCGACACGCTGACAGCAGCGCCCACGACCGGGACCGACAGCGCTACCGCTCGACTGGGCTGTCGACGAGTTTCGAGGTGTTCATCGCCCGGCTATACGGCGTCGCTTGGCTCGTCGGCCTCTCCGCCGGTCTCGCGACCTTTGGTACAACAGCACTGCTGTCGTCGTCGCTATCTGCGCGCGTCTTCGGTTTTTTCGGCCGCGGCCTGCCTATCATCAACGAACTACCGTTGCCGTCGGTCGGGCGGGTCTCGCTGTCGGTGCTCGCAGCACTGTCGACTGCTGTTGTGCTCCGATGGCTAGTGATACGCGGCGGCGGCTGGTATCTCGGCCGCCTCGCCGCGGCCCGCCGGGAGAACATCGAACGGACGCTTCCCGGGGCAGTCCGGTATATGCGCGTCCTCGCCTCGGGTACCACCAATACTCGGGAGCTCCTGAGCCGAGTTGCGAATCAAGAGGCCTACGGCGCAACCGCCGAGTCGCTCCGCGACGCGCTCAACCGTGCCGCCCTCGCTGGCAGCCTCGACGAGGGGCTGTCACTGGTTGCGCGAGACACGCCGTCCCGAGATGGGCTCGCACCCTTCTTACTCAAACTCAATGAACACGCCTCGCAAGGCAGCGATTCCCTCGAAGGCTATCTCCAGATGGAGGGGCGACTGCTCTCACACAAACAGGAACGGGCGCACCAGCGCGCCACGGGCTATCTCGAACTCATCTCGGAGTTGTTCGTCGTCGTGTTGATTTTCCCTGCGCTGACGGTGTTGATTCTGACTATTGCTGGTGTCCTCTCTCCTGGTCTCGGCACCGAAATTGCCACACCCATCGGTCGGTTCACGATTCGGGCGCTGGCCTTCGCTGGGAGTCTAATCTTCGTCCTTACGGCGGGGGTAGGCGGCGCGTGGGCAGTGAGCGCACTCCGGCCGACCGACCGTGCTTCGCCGGACTACCAGACCCCTTCAAATCCGCAGGCAATCCTTCGCTCTGCGACTGACAACCCCGCGAGCGCGGCGGTGGTCTGTGCAGTCCCTGCGGTGCTCGTTGCTCTGTTGTTGGTCGCGCTTGGCTACGGTCCCGCGAACACGCTCTTGCTCGGGTACGCCGCCTACAGCCTCCCCGTTGGACTGGT
>JAQCNR010000175.1 GCA_028274925.1 Halovenus sp. | reverse complement strand
GCCGGAAGTCGGGGTTGTCGCCCATGAGTGGGCCCATGATTGCGCCGACTTGGGCCTCGCTTTCGTGCTCGACGGCGTTGTACAGCGCGTCGATCTCTGCCTGTTCTTTGATCCGCTCACGAAGGTCGTCGTCCATTACTCTCACTTTGGGAGTGGGGACGTGAAAACTCGGCCGGTCTCTGTCGAGGTGGTATTTGCTCCAACAGGATGGGAGCCTGCTCAACTGCGAACAATCAGAACGCCCGGTGTCGATGGCCTTGTTCAAATCTACAACGAGAGGTACATTTCAGCGCCCGTGCTGGATACTGGGCGCGAGTCGGTTATCGTCATAGCTAGTCCAGATTCCAGTGCTGGTTTCGCAACACGAACGTTCCGCCGAACGCTTATACGACTCGTTATACAACAATACGTACGATGGCTAGTTCGACTCGGAACGGTGACATCCACGATGGCGAGATTCGTCTCTGGCAAGAGGACGACTGGTGGATCGCCAAGGATGTGGAGACGGGAGTCACCACACAGGGCGAATCCAGAGAAGCAGCTCTGGAGAACCTCGACGACGCCGTCGCACTACACGATGGCGACCGTGGTCGTGCGCCAACAGACGAAGAACTGCGTGCAGCGGGGATTAGTCCAGCCGACAACACCACCGGAGATCAGGAACCGCCGGACGTACTGGACTAAGCGATGGCACGACGGACGTTCTCTGGGTCGGAAGTCCTGAAGGTACTGGTAAACGCAGGTGGATTCGAGTGGCGACGAACGACCGGAGACCACGCGCAACTGTACTACGAACACCCGACGAACGAGGACGACCGCCGCCGCGTAACGGTACCGCTCCACGACGAACTTCAGACTGGAACGCTCCGAGATATCGCTGAGAGTGCTGGAGCAAACGACTTCGACGCATTCTGTGAGTGGATTGACCGAAACGCCTGATGGGCTAAGACCAGGCCTGTCTGTCGGTACCGAGTATCACGTAGTTTCCAGCATGCACGCTGAATATACCCTCTGTATCTGCCACGGTAGCGCTGTCAGTTGTTGAGGGGTTCGACAGAGGCGGTTCGATCGATTGAATACTGCGTTTCCGCGATACCCTTATATCACGCTGGGCAGTACGCCGTGTCATGGGCGAGGACGACGGTATCGAGCCGTATGGTCGCTCTCGGCAGCCCCAGACGCGGGATGCGGACCGGCCTGTTAGCCCGGATCGGGATAAGCACCCGCCAGCGGCCACGACGTCACTCGCAGACGCGGTTGCACAGACAGCCAGTCGCCCGACAACTGTCGACACACAGTCGCTGTCTGCCACACTCGTCGGCGTCCCGCGAATCGACCTCGAAGAGTTTGTCTATCCACACCAGCTCGACCCGGACCGAGAGGCAGGGTCGCGGCCGGTCGCACTATTCGACCTAAAGAACTGCAGCGACCAGCGACTCCGCTGGCGGAGCGCTCGCACGAAGTTCATTGGGTCTGACGAGTACACCTACCAGCCCGCACAGTTATCGCTCGAACCGGACCAACTCGGGCCGGGCTGTCACACCCGACAGGTCGAACTCGAACCGGGAAGCAAGGCGCGGATGGTCACACTCGTCGAACAGTTGCCACAGGGCGTCGAGGTAGCGAAAGTCGTCCAGACGGTCCCGCGGACCGGTGCAGCACAGAACGAACGACTTGTGTTTGCCGTGGAGTGATTCTGGAGAATATTCAATAGGGAAGTTCCGGAGGCGTGAGGACACAGAAGGCCCTCGGCTGTCTTGGCTGTTGCTCGCGGCTGTGCCGCTCGCACGTTACGAGAGACGGAGTCTCTCGCAGTCCGGGACGCGACCGTTGAAGTACGTGGCGTCCAACTGGCGGGCATGCAGCGTCACTGGCATCGCCGTGACCTTCGACTCCCAGACAATCGTGGTCTCGCGGCGGCGACTGACACTGAGGACGCCGCAGGCGTTTTCATCTTCGACCCGA
>JAQCNR010000158.1 GCA_028274925.1 Halovenus sp. | reverse complement strand
CAACTGCCGGGGTGGGCCGCCGGTCAGCGAGAAGCCGCCGCCGACTTCCATCACGAGTGCGCCGGGCATCTCCGAGCGAAACATTAGCCCGCGCATCTGTGACAGTGTCGAGTCTGCTATCTCGACGTCGTCGGTGAGCACACGCGGTTCGGACCCGCCCTCGCCCAGCGTATCCTCTGGCTCGTGGACGACATACTCGGCCATATCCGCATCTCACACCCTCGGGAGAAAAGTCTGTCTCCGGACCATCTTCGAGTTTGGGTCTTTGCTCCGGCACTCGGTATTTCCCGAGATGCCGTTAGAATTGCTCTGGCGAAGAGCACGTGTCTGGTCCTCCGCGGTAATTTTATGAAATTGAAACAGATACGTGTAGACGATGAACTGGAGCGATGAAAACACCGTCCGGGTGGTCGCATTCGGTTGTGCGTTGCTGATGACGCTGGGTATGGTCTCGACAATCGGAGTTGCCACGCCGATTCACACTGACACACCCGAACCGGGCGGTGTGTCGGCTGAGACGGGCTCTGAGCCGGTCACTGAGACGAGAGCAGAGCGAACTGACAGTCGAACGTCGCGGCGGGCGCACAGTCAGACGTAGGGTGTGTCGTCGAGTCCAGTGGGAGCGCTTATCCTGGCTTCGTGGACGTCCAGTGCACGGAGTCCGAGTCGGGCGAACCATCGCTCGCTATCGGTGGCACTGATGGGTGGGCCTACGTCATGTATCTCGAAATCCCTCCCGAATCCACCAAGACGGGCATCCTCAGGCGTGGCGGGAGGGTCATCACGCGTGCTGACCTAAACAACCCCGACGCCCCCTTGTTAGTCGCTGATCGTTGGACCAGCGAGTTACCAATCTTCGACGACGAGGTTGCGATAGTCAGACAGAGTTCGGGAACGGCGATATTCCCCGAAGAGACACCTGCCGATCCGCTCATCTTCAAACACCGGCCCGGCTCGATTTTCCAGTCGATTCCGCCCGGAGTCTACGACATCAGGGTCGTTGCCTATCAGAAGACGAGAGTTCCGAATTTTGGGAGTGATGTTCTCGGTCAAGCCATCAGAAACGCCCCACGACAGGAGTCCGAACTGACCGTCGAGTTGGGCGACTGTGAGGCGTATTACAACGCCGAGGAACGACTGGAGAATGTCGACCAGAACATGCTCGAACGGTACAAAAAACTGGGCGAGGCGAAAGCGAAGTACAGCGAGGCGCGACGGTCGTTCGGCGATAATGTGCAATCGCTCACGGATTCGATACTCAGCGGCGGGGCCAAAGCGGCAGTGAAAAAGGGTGCCAAGCTAAAAGACATTCTGACGGGCGCTGTCGGCCCCGGAGACCTCAACACTGTTGCCAGTATCCAGGATGATCTGGAGAAGGGCACTCAGGCACAGAAATCGTTCGACAAGCGAGTCACAGATATCAAGGAATTGCAATCGAAGAAATCCGCCATCTTCGACGGCGTCGAACGGTGCAACGGCGAACCATACTCGCTTGAGGAATATAGTGCCCCCTCGCCGAGCGAGATTCAGGATGCGATAAACTCGGGGGCCGACGCGCAATAAGCAGGCTCGCCAGCACGTCTCCCGGTCCGTTGCGGTGCCCTCTCCCCGATTTGCTTACCTCACACCGCCGCAAGAAGTGTTCCCAGACGGTCCGTGCTGGCGTTTTCAATTAGATGAACTGCCACGGTGGTTTTATAAAATCGAAAATATGACAGAGTAAACGATGAAGCGTGGTAACAAAAAACACTTCGGGGTGGTCGTCGTCGGTTGTGCGCTGTTGCTCATGTTGAGTGTCCTCTCGGCGACTGCTGTTGCCACACCGACGGGTGGAGACACGTCTACGACGGCTGGTGTGGGAGCAGAGACGGCGTCCGACTCGGTTGCCAGTCAGACAGCAGAACGAACGCCTGTCGCCGCTGCACAGGCAGACGAAGACGAAGAGTGCGTCGTCGACTCGTTCGGAAGTGTCTATCCCGAACTGGTCGAAGTGCGGTGCACAGAATCGGAGTCGGGGAACACCTCACTCGCTATCGGTGGCACCGGCGGGTGGGCCTACGTGATGTACCTCGAAATCCCTCCCGCGTCCTCCGGTACAGGAATCCTCGGACGCGGCGGTGAGGTCATCACGAAGGCCGGCGAAGTCGAAACCGAGGGTCCATTTCCACAGAAGTGGGCCAACGCGCTGTTGCCGTTCGACGACGAAGTTGTGCTCGTCAGGCAGAGCTCGTTTGCAGTGGGTGGTACTCTCGACAATCCGATTTATTTCGCGCACGCACCCGGTTCGATATTCCAGTCGATTCCGCCCGGTGTCTACGA
>JAQCNR010000137.1 GCA_028274925.1 Halovenus sp. | reverse complement strand
GTGGCCGCCGTCGGTCTCTCTGTCGGTGCGGTGCCCTCGACCGCGGCCCTGGCCGCGACCGCGAGCGCCTGCCACACCTGTCCCGACTGCTCCGACGGCGGCGGCGCCGGTCCCCCTGAGAAACGCCCGGCGGCGAACCGTCGCGGTGTCGGGGTGAGCTGTGCTCCGTGAGGACTGCGTCGATTTTTCAGACATGCAACTCGCACTCGACCCACCAGAGAAATGTAAGTTTATAATAATTAACCGTACGCCAACGTTTTCTTGAGAGCCGTACCAAACCGTCTGGATTGGTCTGGACTCGACTCTCTTTTCGTCGAAAGTACCCGCCGTCGGCATATCTGCCATATCCCCGACAATTGGCGTTCGTACACCTATTATAAATCGATTTTATGCTCGTGTGAGCAGCAGCAACCGGATGACATCCAATAACCTCGATAACAGTAACGAGACGCGCAGTCGCTGGGAATCGACACGTCGAACGTTTCTCGCTGGTTTCGGCGCGGCCACCGGCGCGAGCTTTCTACCCGGGCGCGTGACTGCGGCAGGTTCGGGACGCGCACCGCCGATGGGAGCAGTCTACTACGTCGTCAACGCCGACGAATCCGGTCGGGGGCGTGGCCTCGGGTTGAGTCGAGCATCGGGAGGCAACGGATACCGCGTATTCGACGGCGACAGCGGCCGGCCCGTTTTCGAGACCGACGACACCGCCGAGGCGGCCTTCCAGTTTGCCTTCGACGAGGTGGCTGGCGGCGGCGGGACAGTCGTCGCGGGCGCTGGCGAATTCCAGTTCGGCGCGCCGGCGACGATGGGGAGTAACACCGTTCTAGTCGGACAGGGCGGCACACGGTTCGCAACCTCACAAACCGGGTCTGTCGAACCAATCATTCCGACTGACGCACAGGAGGGGCAGATGCTCCCGACTGGGCACGATCTGATCCGAGTTCGCGGCGACAACACTGCCGTCGCGGGTATCGAGTTCGATGGCGCCGGGACCCAGCGCGCTAACCAGGCTATCCAGGTTGACGACTCCGAGGGGGTTCTCATCGCGAACAACCGGACAGTCAACGGCTTCCAGATGGCGCTGTCGTTCACTCGCTGTTCGGACGTGACCGTGGCGGGCAACGAGGTCGTCGATCCAAACTGGTACGGAATTACGAGCCGCGCGGCTCCCGCGGGGAGTGACCTTGACCTGCGGCTCTCCGATGACGTGCTGATTGCGAACAATCGCGTCTCGGGGATGAAGTTCAACAATATCGCCACGTACAACGTGAGCAACTTCAGCGTGGTTGGCAACATCGTCTTCGACGGCGGCCACAGCCTTATCGCCTGTTCGCCGGCTCAGCAGGGCGCAATTGTCGGCAACGTGTGTCGGGATCTGGAGAGCTTTGCACCCGACCCAGGCGGCGAAGCCGGTATCGAGATCGAATACAAAGAAACACACGTTCGGGAAGGAGTCGCCGGCACGCCGCGAGCCCGCTCCTACGACATTACCATCACGGGCAACCAGATTGACAACTGCCCGGTCGGCTTTCTCGCCCGGACGGTTCCGGCCGAACCCAGCGAGCAGTCCCGCCGCACCGACCGGCCGTACAGCTTCAGCGTGACGGGCAACACGATCAGCGCCAGTTCGGAGGCTGGTATTCGAGTCCGCTCTGGTGCCGACGCCGTTCTCGCGACCAATACGGTCCGCGACAGCGCGACACATGTCGATGTCGCCGAAGAGTTCACGGCTGGTCTCGAACGAGGTCTGAACGTCACGCGCTGACCCCCGGCGTGGACAGCGGTTACGGTATCACCGCCGACCGACAACCCGCGATTGCTCGTGTTCGGGAAAAATCTCGCCCACCGTCTCTGGTCCGTGCTCCTCGACAATGAGCGCTCGAATCTCTGACTCGTAATCGCCCTTCTCGATTTCCTCGCTCGGCCCCGTCTCGACCACGAGAGTTTCCGCGACGAGTTGGTCGATTGCTCCCCGACCGATTCCTGCCAGTGGTGCGAGGTGAGCGACGTCGAAGCGGTCCTCGATACTCTGTGCGAACGAGCGCGGCACCGT
>JAQCNR010000133.1 GCA_028274925.1 Halovenus sp. | reverse complement strand
GTGGCCGCTTGTAATCCATAGTCTGAGTCTGTGTCGGAGTTGCTTTTGCTTTTGGACTCGTGAATCACCGTCGAATTAGTCGGTTTTCGTGGTCCATCCGGCCGTTGCAGCCTTGACAACTTCCAGCGCACTCCTGGACCCGTTGGCCTCCCCTTTCTCGAAGTCTTCCTCGACCTGGCCCATCTGGTTGGTTACGTGTGCAAAGCAGACGACGGGTCGGTTCCGGACCGCCGCGAAGGTGTACAGCGCGGCTGCTTCCATCTCGACAGCGAGAATGTTCTCTGACCGAGCCTGCTCGATTGCCGTCTCGGTCTCCCGGAACGGCGCGTCTGTCGTCCACGTTGCCCCGGTATAGACCGGACGAGAGACGGCAGCACACTCTCGTTCGACAGCAGACCGGAGGTCAGCATCGAGCGTCGCATACTGCTCCGGTTCACTGTAATGGTGGCTCGTCCCCTCGTCTCGCAGCGCCCGGTCGATCAATACGAAATAGGGCGGGTCATCGCGGGGCTGAATCTGGCCAGAGGAGGTGATACTGATTACAAACGCACAGCCTGCGGCGAACAACTGCTCGGCGACGAGAACGGCGAACGATGCACCGACCGCACAGCCGATAATTCCGTACGTCTGCCCGTTTCGCGTAAACCGGTAGAGGTCGGTGTGGTAGCCCGGCCACGTCGGGTCCTGTTCTGCCTGTCCTGTCTCGCGGAGATACCGAACGATATCGCCGTCCGGATCGAGAATACATACCTCTGGCACCGGTTCGTCAGGGCGGTCTTTCTGTCGGCGGGCCTCGTCCAACAGCGATTCCGGAGTGAAAACCGATGGCTCGTCGTACGCTTTGGCTGCGAACAACGGGGACGCTGCTTCCTCACTCATTGCTCGAACACGAGTCCGTAGTGATACGGCGGAATCTCGGTCTGCCGTGCCAGTGTCATATTGGTGGCTTTCTCGACGCTCGCTCGCGTCTCAGTCGGGGACAGGCGTAACTCCGTTGGCGGGCCGCGTGGTTCGTCGGCGACGGTCGTCTGCTCTCGGGGGTGGTCGTGCCAGTTGATGACGACGAATCGTCCGTCTTCGGCGAGCACAGCAGTCACTTCTTCGAGCAGCGCAGCGGGGTCGTCGGTCCCGTGAAACGTGTTCGCGATCATCGCCACGTCGACGGGTTCCGGAAGATGGTCTGTAAGTGTCCGGGCGTCGCCGTGGAGTGGCGTCACGTTGGAACTCTCCTGCTGTGCGGCGAGCGTTTCGAGTTCGTCGAGCAGCGCTGCGTCGAGGTCCAGCGCGTACACGAGACCCGGGGCGACGATGCGGGCCGCCGGGAGCGTAAAATAACCGTTTCCGCTCCCGATCTCGACGACCGAATCACCGGACGCGAGGCCGAGTTGTCGGAGCGTGTCACCGGGTGTCGGCCACAGTTTCCCCCACCAGTCCCAGTCGGGCTGTCTCGTGTTCTGAAACCGGTCCATAGCTAATCAGGCGACTGGGTTCGTTGTAACCGTTGTGCCTCCTCGTCTGCAGCACCGAAGCCGTGACCTTTTGAAGCTGAACAGCCAATCCAGTAGTAATGCGGATCGAACTCCGGGTCTGTCGACACTGTTTCGAGGGCGAACACGAGAACGAGCACAAGACGAAGATCACGCGGGATCTGGTCGCCTGTGCCGAGATTATCGAGGAGCACAAGCACCAGCTTGACCTCGACGATGTGCACATTCGCTGGGTGACTGAAGACGATGACGACGACGGCCGACCAGACGCAATTCCCGCCGTTGCCGCCACAGTCCAGAACGAGCAGATCATGGTCTCGGATACCCAGCTCATCACGATGGGTGAAAACGGCTATATGATGGTCTATCCCAACCCACAGGACGCGCTGAAGGTGCTGTCGGGCAACATCGACGAACTCAACAAAGTCACGTCGGGCAACGTTACGCCGACGCTGTCACCAGAAGGTGCAGAGATTCTCACCAGCGGCCAGACCGACGTCCAAGAGCGCGACGACGACGATATCGATTACTGATCGACAGCGAGCGTGTAGACGCGCTTGCGGGCGTCGTTGAACGAAAAGCGCGACTCGACGACATCGACATCTTCCAGCCGATTCAGCGCGTATCTGACCGTTCGGGCCGGCAGCAGCGTCTCCTCTGCCAACTGGCTCTGGGTGAGCGGGCCGTCGTACTCGAGCACCTTCGCAACGAGTTTCGCACTTGGCGGGAGTTCCGCGACTGCTTCCCACCCGCTGGCCGATACCTCTGCAGACCCTGCTGACTCTGATGTACTCATTATCACAGTTCTGCGATGCGAATGGATAATACTTTCTACTTCGAATTATAACGTGGAGAAATCTTTCGGTCTTTTTGGCCGGTACTGTCGACGCATTTGCACCGCTATTTCAGATTTTGGGGGTGACCCGAAGCCTCTTATTGCCAAGTCCCCTAATAAATGATAATGACCGACATGGTGGACGACGTCGACCTGCCGTACGACGACGACGCGTCCAAACAGGAGAAGATCGAATCGTTACAGGAGCGCCTCGACGTTCTCGAATCCCAGAACGAAGAGATGCGTGACAAGCTGCTGGACGCCAACGCCGAGAACAACAAGTACCAGCAGAAACTCGAACGACTGACTCACGAGAACAAGAAGCTCAAGCAGTCTCCGCTGTTCGTCGCCACAGTTCAGGAACTGACCGGCGACGGCGTCATCATCAAACAGCACGGCAACAATCAGGAAGCCCTGACCGAAGTGACCGACGAGATGCGCGAGGACCTGGAACCGGACTCCCGCGTCGCGGTCAACAACTCGCTGTCTGTCGTCAAATCGCTCGACGACGAGACCGACGTTCGTGCTCGCGTGATGCAGGTCGACGAGAGTCCCGAGGTGACCTATCAGGACATCGGCGGCATCAGCGCCCAGATTGACGAGGTTCGCGAGACTGTCGAAATGCCGCTCAAGAATCCGGGCATGTTCGACGATGTGGGTATCACCCCGCCGTCTGGTGTGCTCCTCCACGGGCCACCGGGCACGGGGAAGACGATGCTCGCCAAGGCTGTTGCCAACCAGACCGACGCAACCTTCATCAAGATGGCTGGCTCCGAACTGGTCCACAAGTTCATCGGCGAGGGTGCGAAACTCGTCCGTGACCTGTTCGAGCTTGCCCGCCAGCACCAGCCCGCCGTCATCTTCATCGACGAAATTGACGCCATCGCCGCCAAGCGGACAGACTCGAAAACCTCCGGTGACGCCGAGGTCCAGCGGACGATGATGCAACTGCTCTCGGAGATGGATGGTTTCGAGGACCGCGGTGATATCCGCATCATCGCCGCCACGAACCGCTTCGATATGCTCGACCGAGCAATTCTCCGCCCCGGCCGGTTCGACCGCCTCATCGAGGTGCCGAAACCGAACGCCGAGGGTCGCGAACAGATCTTCAAGATCCACACCCGCTCGATGAACATCGCCGACGACGTCGATTACGCCGAACTCGCCGAACTGGCCGTCGACGCCTCTGGTGCAGACGTCAAGGCAATCTGTACCGAGGCCGGGATGTTCGCCATCCGCGAGGACCGAACAGAGGTCCGGATGACGGACTTCCGGGAGGCCTACGACAAAATCGAAGCCGAAGACGACGAGGCCGAGGACGTCTCTCGCACCTTCGCCTGATTCGAGCCCTTTTCGCGACGCTGGACCGATGCTGACAAGCCCGCAGCCCAGTACTTCGAAACATGGACCGAAGTTCGTGGGAGCAGGATACTCCAGCGGCGACAGACGCTGAACAGTTCGGCGATATTATCGAGTCGGTGACGACCACAGCGGCAGGCGAGTACGATGTCGTCCTAGTTGGTGAACCCTACGACCGCGGGACCGTCACCCGCCGCGGCGCACGCGATGGTCCCGCCGCCATCCGGATGGCACTCGCTGATGTCGACACCCACCACCTCGACGCGGGACCGGTCGACTCCGTCGGCGACGTTGGCTCGGTCGAAATTCCCTTCGGCGCGTCTGTCGCGACGGCCAGAGAACCAGTCCGTGAGACTGTCGACGCGCTGCACGACAACGACGCAGTGCCGCTGATTATCGGCGGTGACAGTTCGCTCACGGTTGCCAACGTCGCCGGACTACTGGGAATGGACACTGCAACCGATGGCGGCTACGCGACTGACGGCGGTGAGCGGACCGACGGTCCGCGAGCCTCGTCAGGACTTCGTTCTGACGGCGGATTCGGTGACGACGAGGAGTCCGTCGGCGACGTGGAACATTTTGACCCCGCAGCGGAGGATTCTGCTGGCGACGAGCAGGGCGAAGACTCGTCTGCAGACGAGGACGCTGCGGACGACACCGAGACAGACGAGACTCCAGCGGACGACGAGAACGACGAGTCCGAAACTGAGACTGATGATGCGGGGGGTGAGGACGAGGAGACTGCGGACGCTTCCGAGGCTGACGGCGAGGAAGGCGATGAGGCTGCAGAAATCGACGACGAGACTGACGAGGACGCAGACGAGGAGACAACCGAGCACGACGACACGGGCGACGCCGAGGACACCGAAGAGAGCGAGGAGACTGGCTCGGAAGAAGTCGTCGACGATGCGAGCGCAGAGGAGACTGGATTCGACACGAGCGAGCAGACAGAGACCGAGGTAATCGAGGGGACGACAACGGTTGCTGACTCTTCGACGGGCAGTGTCGGTGTCGTCCGTCTCAGTGCTCGACTGGACTGTCAGCCAGTCGGGTCGGACCCGACCAACCGCAGCGCCGTTCGACAACTGTTCGAGGCCGGCGTTGACTCACTGGCTGTGGTGGGTGCGCGCCACTTCGAGAGCGCCACCGCCGAAGCCGACGCGTTCCGCGACCACGGCGGGGACGTTGTCACGGCCGAAGAGGTTGGAGATGACCCGGTGGAGGCTGCCGACCGCGCGCTCGGGACCGTCGAGGACGCCGAGCACGTCTACGTCAGTATCGACCTCTCGGTGCTCGACGCCACCGCCGCACCCGGAGCCTCTGACCCGTCACCGGGCGGACTGCAGACTCGCGAACTGTTCCGGGTCGTCAGACTGCTCGCGAGCGACGACCGCCTCGCTGGCCTCGAACTGGTCGAAACCGCGCCAACACACGACCGCGACGACCAGACCGCCGAGGCCGCTGCCCGGACCGCCGCCCACGCAATTGCAGCACTGCGAGAGTAAGTTACTCGGCCAGCAGCGTCTCGACGGCCTGTCGGACTTCCTCCTCGACCACTTGCTGTGGCTGTGTCGCGTCGACGCGGACGAACCGCTCCGGTTCGGCGGCAATCAGGCGTTCGTAGTTCTCCCGGACGGTTTCGAGATACTGCTCAGCCTCGAACTTGTTCGTGGCACCGCTGCGCTCGGTTGCCGTCTCGGGGTCGACATCGAGATAGATCGTCGCGTCTGGCGGGCGCGTCCACGGTTCGTGGAGCTCTCTGACGTAGGCGAGGCTGTCTGGCAGTCGGTCGGCTAGCGTCGCGCCCTGATACGCAAAACGCGAGTCGGAGTACCGGTCAGAGATGACTGTCTTTTCCTCAGACAGCGCCGGGGTGACCGTTCGGCGCAGGTGTGCGGCGTGGTCTGCGACGTAGAGAAATAGTTCCGCCAGCGGGTCGGCGTCGTCGTCGTTGATGGAGCGCTGGACTGCCTCCCCGTACCAGGAATCGGTCGGTTCGCGCGTAAAGACGGCGTCGACGTCGGTCTGCAGTGCGTCGACGCAGGAACTCTTGCCGCTGCCGTCGAGTCCTTCGAGCGTAATGAGCATACGTAGTCGTTGCTCCCCGCCCCCCTAAATCACTGGCTTAGAGCGCGCCGTTCATCGCGTCGAACAGCCGACTTTTCAGTTCTTCGCGGGTCAGCCCCTCTTCGGGGGCCAGCCCCGCCATATGGTCGAGCGGGATTCGACCACCGCCCATTCGAGCGTGGCCGCCAGCCTCGGCCATCGGCACCGACTCGACGGCCGTTTCGAGGACTTTTCCCATGTGGACGCGGTCGTCGGTCGAGCGCCCTGACATCTGGATGGCGTCGCCGTTGTCTCCGAGGACGACGACAGCGTTGATGCCCTCCAGTCGGCGGAGTTCGTCAGCAGCCTGTGGAATCGAATCCGCGTTCGAGACTTCGCCGACATCACTGACTGCGAACGGTCCCTCGACGTTGCGGTCGGTGATTGCCCGGGCTTTCACTTCCAGTGACTCGGCGTCGACCTCGGGGTTTGCAATTCGGTCGAGTTTGTCCTCGTCGATGCCGGGGTAGAGGAAACTCGCCGCCTCGAACTCTGCCGCAGAACAGCCGTTTGTCAGGTGTGCGGTGTCCGATTGAATCCCGTAGACGAGTGCTGTGGCGATTCGCGGTGGGAGGACACTGTCGCCGTTGGCGGTTTCCTCCGGCGGGATCGGCTCTCTGCCCAGTTGGTCGAAGTACTCGGCGAAAATCGTCGCGCAGGCCCCGTGGTCAGTCCGAACGTCCGCAAACTTTTGCCCGGTACCGCCGCCGGGGTGGTGGTCGACGACCGCGATTGGGTCGATTTCTTCGGCCCCCTCGAATCCTCGGGCCTCGTTGTGGTCGACCAGTACCACCTGCTGTTCGTCGATTTCGCCCGCGCTCTCGATTCTTGTGAAATCAACATCCAGCATCGTCTCGAAGGCCCGGTTCTCGTGGTGGCGAATCTGTCCCGTGTAGTATACTGTTGGGTCGGTGTCGACGGCCTCGGCAATTGCTTCTGCCCCGAGGGCACACGACATCGCGTCCGGGTCCGGATTCGGGTGCATCAGGACAGCCACGGTCTCTGCGGAGCCAACCGCCCGCGCGAACCGCTTCCCTGGCGGCCCGACAATCAGCCGGTAGCCAAACGCAGCGAGGAGGACAACAGCCAGCAAGGCGAGGACCAACAGAAGCAGGTTTTCCGCGACTGCTGATGGCAATAATCCTCCGACCGCACCAGCAATCAGCATACGCCCACTGGGTCGGTCCGGCTATTAAGAATTGTTGGTTTTACTGATAAAATCCTAACACGTTTTCGGTGGCTCCGTGCCGGCAGCCTCATCCGTCGGACGCGAGATACTGCTCGATTCGGTCGCGGTAGCCCTCCCGGAACGTCGGATAGGTAAACTCGTAACCCAGTTCACGAAGCTTGGTGTTCCGACAGCGCTTGCTCGTCTGAATCCGCCGTTGTGCGGCCTCGGAGAGTCCATCCTCCTCCAGCCGTTCCGCTGTGGTTCGCTTCGGTGGGGACTCGACACCACACTCTTCGGCCAGCCAGTCGGCAAACTCCCACTTCTGGACTGGTTCGTTGTCGACGACCAACACGGCCTCCCCTCGCGCCACATCCTCGTCGAGCAGATACGCAATTGCGCCGGCGATGTCGTCGCGGTGGACCATGTTCAGGAATCCCTCCGTCACTGGCCCCTCGATGTACCGTTCGAGTCGGTAGCGGTCGGGGCCGTAGATTCCAGCGAGTCGGGCGACAGTTCCGTCAATGTCGCCGGGCGGGTCGAGCGCCACCGCTTCGGCTTCGACGAGAACTTCGGTCTTGTCTGTGGTTGGCTCCAGTGGGGTCTCCTCGTCGACCCAGTCGCCGTCGTGGTCGCCGTAGACGCCAGTACTGGAGGTGTAGAGATATCGGTCCGGCGCGTCATCACGGTCGGCGAACTCGGCCAGCGCCACCTCTTGGCCCTCGACGTAGATTTCTCGGGCCGCCTCGGCACCACGCCCGCCCGAACTCGCGGCGAAGACAACGGTGTCTGCGTCTGGCAGTGTCGACAGCGCGTCGGCGTCGGTGATGTCGGCCTGAATCCCGCGAAAGCCTGCCTCCTCGATTGCCTCGATACCCGAGTGTGAGCGACGGACGCCGACCACTCGCTCACCTGCCTCGGTCAGTTGTCTCCCGAGTTCGAGGCCGACGTAGCCACAGCCAAGAATCAGGACGGTCATCACTTCTCACTCTCGATGTAGTTGTGAATGAGCGCGTATTCCGCCAGCGTGATTGGGAACCGACCCTCGACTTTCTGCTGGATTTCCTTCGGTCCGAGTTCGTCGTTGAGTCCCGCGGCGATAGCCTCTACATCGAGGACGGCGATGGACATCCCCATCAGCAGAATATCGCGAGCGTCGGCCTCGATGGCGTCGGCGCCGGGATACTGGTCGTCGACTGCAAGCACCGCCGCAGCCTCTGTCAGTGTCAGTTCGGGGCTGTCGCCGTCGGCTAACGCCTGTACTATCTCCTCGTCGACGCCCGAGCGGTCAGCGACTGTCGAGACGCCGGCGGAAGCCACCGTCTCGGCGAGTACGTCTTCGTAGGCTGATTGCAACTCTGCAGGCGGGATGTCGCCGGCATCCGCAAAACGTCCTCTGAGCATACCCGCTATTGGCGGGCCGCGTATAAGTCAGTGTTCAAGACTCGACCGACTCGACTCCCGAGAGGACGAGCGAAAAGCCACCCGCTTGCTGTTCGACAGTGGCGGTCCACTCCTGGGCTCGCGCCAGCGCCTGGATGTTTGGCCCGTACATCCCCGCCTCGGCGTGGGGCACCGCTTCCCCGTATTTGAGAAAGCCGTCGTTGTCGAACGCCGGCAGTCCTGGGCTGGTGTAAGTGAGTGTAATCGACCCGTCAGCGACACTGATTTCCAGTTGCTCCGCCTCGATTTCGGCACCGAGCTCTATCCCGTTCTGGAGGAGTTCTTTGCTTCGGGTTCTGTCTGCCCGAATCTGACTATCTGTCTCGACGGAGACAGTCAGTGGTGTCGACGCTGCTTCACCCTGTGCGTCGTCGACAATGTGAGAGAGCCAGACCGTCTCCATTGCCGCCGTCGTCTGGCTAAGCCGGGCGAGCGTACTCAGGTCGTTGACGATATCGACCATCCGGTTGTTCGCGCCTCGAATTCGGCCGAGCACCTGCTCGGCGTCGTCACTCTCACCGTCCGCGAGCGCGTCCGAAAGCAGCGTCACGTTCGAGCTTGCGATTGTCAGCGTATTCCGAAGCTCGTGGGCAACCGCCTCCGAAAAGCCCTCTAACTGTTCTGACTGTCGTTTGAGCTCACGCCGTTGTTTCTCGACTTTCGTGACATTGCTCACGACCAGCGCGGAGGCTGCCATATCCGGCCCAATTGCCAGCGGCGTCCGGTTCAACAGGTAATAAAGCGTCCCACCGTCGCGGTCGATGGCGAGAATCCGAGAGTCGCCTTCCGTCTCTGCCTGTGCACCGCCGTCGGGTGCCAACGACGAATCAATCTCAGTCAGTGGACACCCCGACCGGACCGACGGGAACAGGTCCTGTGCAGACTTGTTGAAATCACGAACCAGTCCAGACTCGTCGACGATAAGGACGCCTTCGTTGATCTGGTCGAGGAGTTGTGTTTCTGCAGACCAGCGGACCTCCTCGAACTGCTCGTCTGCGAGCACGAGTGTTCCGAGTGCAAACATCGCAACGGCAATCGGCTCGTAACTATTTGCGACCAGTGCCGACACACCGAGTTCGTTCAATACGTTCAGTATGACGGGCGCGGCTGTGAGACTCACGAGCGCTGCGAGTCCCTTCGTCGAAATATCCGAGTTCCTGAACAGCTCGAAGAGTATATAGAAGCCAATCGCGACGGCTGAGTAGGCAAGCACTTCCACGGCGGCGTGTAACTCGAATAGTTGCGGGTTCATGTGTGGAAACGGCGTCTGCACCCGCTGGATATCGAAGTACTGCTGGTGAAGTGGGTTCGTCAATTTGAGGACAACAATCGCAAGAAAGACGCCAAGAAAGCCGCGGCGGTACCGCGGCGTTTGGTGGTACTCGTGACCGGCGAAGGCCGAACAAAAGTACAGCCACGCACCAACCGTCGTCAGCCCCGCGATGAGGGCAACATAGTACCCGGCACGGGCGACTGCAAGCGGCGGGTTGAGGAACAACACGAGTTGGCCGGCCGCCCACAACGCCGACGCAACGAACAACCCGTACAGTCCGTATCGAATCTCAGTGCTGGACAGTTTGCGCACCCAGCCCATCGCGGCGAGACAGCTCCCCGTCACGAGGGCAAATACGGCGATGTGAGCAATCTGGATCAGTTCGGACATTTGTTATCGGAGCGCTCGGTCTGACTCGCGCAGTTGTTCTCTTGGCCTGACACGAGCGCTTGCGGCCGCTGCGGCGATACATGAGTATCGGTATCAAGCGTCTTTACTCCTCGGGCTCCGGGAGCGTCCGGTGTCCTTACGGGCAACGGCCGCAACGGTATAGGCATGACCGACGCCGAAGCTCTCGCCGACCGACTCCAGAGCGGCGAGCTTAGACTGTACGAACTCGACGACCACACCGACCCCGAGACAGCAGCAACGGCCCGACGGCTCTACGTCCAGCGCGAAACCGGCGCGACGCTCGACACCGTCGGCGAGTATTCCTTCGACGCTGACACTGCCGAGCCAAACATCGAGAACATGATTGGCGGCGCACAACTCCCGATGGGGGTTGCTGGCCCAGTTCCAATCGACGGCTCCGGCGCTGACGGCGAGTATTTCCTCCCGCTCGCCACCACTGAAGGCGCGTTGCTGGCGAGCGTCAATCGCGGCCTCTCGGCGATTCGCGCAAGCGGCGGCGCAACCGCACGCGTGACTGACACGGGAATGACTCGCGCGCCAGTCTTTCAGGTGCCGGGCGTCGCCGAGGCTGAGACGGTTATCGAGTGGGTCGACGACAACACCGAGACACTCCGTGAGGCCGCCGAATCGACCACCAGCCACGGCGAACTGCTCGAAATCGATACCTACGTCGTGGGTGATAACGTCTTCCTGCGATTCATCTACGACACGAAAGACGCGATGGGGATGAACATGGCGACCATCGCAACCCGAGAGGCCAGCGAAATCGTCGAAGCAGAGACGCCAGCGCGACTCGTTGCGCTCTCTGGCAATCTCTGTTCGGACAAGAAACCGGCGGCCATCAACGCCATCGAGGGCCGCGGACGCTCGGTGACTGCCGACGTTGTCATCGACCGCGAACTGGTCGAGGAGCGACTCAAAACCACGCCCGAGGCGATGGCCGAGGGCAACACCCGCAAGAATCTGATTGGCTCCGCGAAAGCCGCCAGTCTCGGCTTCAACGCCCACGCCGCGAACACCGTCGCCGCGGCCTTCCTCGCGACGGGACAGGACGCTGCACAGGTCGTCGAGGGCGCCAACGCCATCACGACGATGGAAGCCCGCGAGGATGGGCTCTACGCCAGTCTCTCCTTTGCCTCACTCGAAGTCGGCACCGTCGGCGGCGGCACTGGCCTCGACACGCAGCAGGAAGCGCTCGAACTGCTGTGCCTGCACGGCGGCGGCAACCCCGCTGGAGCGAACGCTGACGGCCTTGCAGAAGTTATCGCTGTTGGCGCACTCGCCGGCGAACTCTCCCTGGTCGCGGCGTTCTGTTCACGACACCTCTCCAGCGCACACGAAGAACTCGGTCGGTAATTACAGCGGCGTACTTTTTCCTGCAGTTACGTCTACACCCGGACAGTAGTACCTGACTGGCTCGCTGTCTGGCATCTCGAAGCCATTCGCGGTAAAGAGTGTATTTGCTTTCACGTCGGCCTCGGCCTCGTAGACCGTCCACGAGTCGTGGTTGACCGAGGTGTACCGTAATTCGCCGCCGAGGGCTTCGGTGTAGAGTCGATACCGTTCGAGTAAGAACTTGGCGAGCGGGCGGTCTGTCGAGGTGAATGACTCGCCGTCCGGGCGATAGGTCGCCTCGTACTCCGCGGGGCGAGCGCCGGGGTGACGACGACTGCTTTTGAACTGCACGCCGTCGTCGTCACTCGACATCGAGATACGCGCGTAGTAGTACGGCAGTGACTGGGTAACCCGCGCGCCAATCACGCCCGATAGCCCCTCGGCGTCGAGGCTGAAGAAGTACACTCCCGGCACGCCGTCGTGGGTGACGTACGTCCGGAGGTTGAGTTCTGGCAACGGCACGCCTGCCCACGCCGGAAGGCCCTTCGGGCGAACGTCGATGTTGGTGAACGGAACGACCGAGAGATATGCGTCTCCTTCGAAGGTATCGACAGCGAGGCCGTCAGGCAGGTGTGCCGCGACGACCGCCGGGTCAACTGGATAGTTCTCGAAGAGCAACTGTCGCCAGCCCATCGCAAGGTCGACAACCATACGAAAGCTTGGTCCTCGGAGGAATAAACTGCTCGACAACTCTCAGTCACGCGGAACTATTCGAGACGGAACTCCGGCCCCTCGTCGGTATCCTGCACTTCGACGCCGAGCGCTTCGATGTCGTCGCGCAACTGGTCGGCGCGCTCGTAGTTGCCGGCATCGCGTTCCTCCTCGCGCACCCGGAGGATGAGTTCGACGAGTTCCTCGGCCAGTTTGACGGTGCCCGTCTCCTCGCCACCGAGTGCGAGTCCGAGCACGCCGCTGCCGAACTCCTCGTACGTCTCAACTGCCTCCCGTAGGCCAACGTAGTCGAACTCCGAACTCTCGTCGAGGTGTGCGTTGACCGCGGCGGTCAATTCTCGCAGACTCGCTAACGCACCGCGCGTATTGAAGTCGTCGTTCATTGCCGCCTCGAACTCCTCGCGGGCCGTCCCGACGGCCTCCCGCAGGTCATCGTCCTCGACTTTCGTGCGTGCGTCGGTGCTGTCAAGTGCTTCTCGGGCACGCTCGTAGCCGCGCTCCAGACGCTCGAATCGCGTTTCGGCCTCGCCGACTGTCTCTGAACTGTAGGTGGCGGGGCTGTGATACGCCGTCGACAGCAGGAAGGTCCGGACGACGTTCGCGCCGTAGCGCTCGATTGCTTCACTGACTGTCTCGAAGTTACCCAGCGAGGAGGACATCTTCTCGTCGTCGGGGGCGTCGAGCAGGCGCACGTGCAGCCAGTAGTTGGCGAACGATTGGCCCGTCGCGGCCTCACTCTGTGCAATCTCGTTTTCGTGGTGCGGGAAGACCAAATCCTGCCCGCCGACGTGGATGTCGATGGTCTCGTCGAGGTGAGTCATGCTCATCGCAGAGCACTCGATGTGCCAGCCCGGTCGGCCCTCACCCCACGGTGACTCCCACGTCTGGGCTGTCTCGCAGGCTTGCTCTGCTGGCGCCGCCTCGTCGTGGCGGTGCTCTGCGATTGCGTCGGGGTCGACACCGCCGGCTTTCCACAGCGCGAAGTCCGCCGGATTCCGTTTTTCTGACTGCTCGTCCGGACTGCCCTGTGCTTCCATCTTGTCGACGTCCTGATTCGAGAGCTTCCCGTACTCCTCGAAACTGGTCACGTCGAAGTATACCGAGCCGTTGGACTCGTAGGCGTAGCCACGCTCAATCAGGCGCTCGACGAGGTCGATAATCTCGGGAATGTGCTCGGAGACACGAGGGTAGACCTCCGCGCGCTTGAGATTGAGCGCCCGCATGTCCTCGATAAGCGACTCGATGTACGACTCCGCGACGTCGGCTTCGCTGTCACCGTCTTCGCCGACGCGGGCGACAATCTTCTCGTTGACATCGGTAAAGTTCTCGACGTGACGAACGTCGTAGCCCAGCCACTCCAGCCAGCGGTGCATCACGTCGACGTGGACCCACCCGCGAGCGTGGCCGAGATGTGCCGGGTCCGACGTCGTCAGTCCACAGTAATACAGCAAGACAGAGTCGGGGTCAGCTGGCTCGAACGGCTCGCGCTCGCCGGACAGTGAGTTCGTCACTCGCAGCGTCATTGGCGGTACTACCGCGGGATATCGTTTCAACGCTGTGGTCTCGCCCCGCACTCACAGGAACGCCCTGAGCTCCGCCGTCAGTTCGTCTGCTGCGCCCAGTGGGACACCATGGCCAACATCCGAGAACCCCACTAGCTGCGAATCTGGGATCTGCTCCGCGATGTACTCGGCTGTCTCCGGCGTGTAGAGGTTGCTTTCCTCCCCGTAGGTGACGAGCGTCGGCACCGAGATGTCGGAGAGCATCTCCCGGTAATCGTTGGTCACCATCGCAATCCAGAGATTGACTGCGGTGTTTGTCGGTGTTTTCGCGCTCTCTTCGATCACCCACTCGATTTGGTCTTCGGAGAGGGTGTCGAGCAATTCCCGGAAGATGTCCCCGGCGACGCGCTCCCACCCCGGCGAGACTGTCGCGAGCGTCCCGAGATTCTCCTCGTGGCTAAACTCGCCGTACAGACCGTGGTCCCACTGCTCGTCGGTAATCAGTTTTGGCGACATGTCGATCAGCGCCGTGCGGTCGAGGCGGTCACACCCGAACTGGCGCACGTACTCGAAGATGACGTGGACCCCCATCGACCAGCCAGTGAGTGAGACGGACTGGAGACCCAGATAGTCGAGCAGTTCCTCGATATCGGTCGCGAGTCGCTCCATCGTCAACCCGTCCTGTGGGAACTCGGAATCCCCGTGTCCCCTCAGATCCACCGAAATGACGCGGTGCTCGTCTCTGAGTGAGTTCGCCTGCGCCTCGAAGAAGTGTCGATTGCATGTCCAGCCGTGGATGAGTACGATTGGCTCCCCTTCTCCCCTGTCCTCGTAATAGAGGCTCACGTTGTCAGTTGTTGCAAACGTCGGCATATGTTATCTTGTCCCATATCTGTAAAATACTCACGGCCCGTCGCCTCCGTGGGCCGACCCGAAATCTAACATCGGAGTAGGCAGTGACAAACTCGAAACTCGTTCACAAACATTTATTATGGATCTAGCCGATATATGATTCGCCATGTCTAGTGGAGAGGTAACACACGACTATATCGTGGTCGGGGCGGGATCAGCCGGTTGTGCGATGGCGCATCGCTTGACCGACGCAGGGGAAGACGTCCTGCTGCTCGAAGCAGGACAGCCGGACGAGAAAGATGAGATTCACATTCCGGCGATGTTCCCACATCTGATGAAAAGTGAGGTTGACTGGGACTACACCACAACGCCACAGGAGGAGATGAACGGCCGGGAACTGTACTGGCCACGGGGCAAGACCCTGGGGGGGTCGAGTTCTATCAACGCGATGATCTACATCCGTGGCGTCCCACACGACTACGACACGTGGGCCGAGCGCGGCAACGAGGGCTGGAGCTACGACGACATGCTGCCCTACTTCAAGAAGGCCGAGCACTTCGAGCCCGGAGAGTCAGAACTCCACGGGCAGGGGGGACCGCTGAACGTCGCGGGCGCTGCCGACCCACACCCCGTCTCGGAAGCGATGGTCGACGCCGCCGCCGAGTACGGCATCCCACGGAACGACGACTTCAACGGCGAACAGCAGGAAGGAACAGAACTGTATCACGTCACGCAGGAAGACGGGAAGCGCTGTAGCGCCGCCAAGGCGTATATTACCCCGATTCTGGACCGTGGAAACCTGACCGTCGAGACGGGCGCGCAGGTGACTGATATCCGCTTCGACGGCGACCAGGCCGTCGGAGTCACCTACGAACAGGACGGGACCGAACACCACGCCGACGCCGACGCGGAAGTCATCGTCTCCGGCGGTGCCGTCAACTCCCCGCAACTACTCATGCTGTCGGGTGTCGGTCCGGCCGACCACCTGCAAGACCACGGCATCGACGTGGTAGCTGACCTGCCGGGTGTGGGCAAGAACTTGCAGGACCACCTCTTTGGTTTCGTCGTCTACGAGCGCACCAAAGGCGGCGAGCCAGCGCCGTCGACCAACATCGGTGAGGCTGGTGGGTTCACCTACGCCGACGAGAGCGCCCCAGCACCGGACCTGCAGTTCCACTTCGCGCCGATGTACTTCATGGAACACGGCTTCGCCAACCCCGAAGAGGGACAGGGCTTCTCCATCGGCGCGACCCAACTCCGCCCGGAGAGCCGAGGGCACATCGAACTCGCTTCCGACGACCCATTCGACCATCCGGTCATCAAGCCGAACTACTTCTCCGAGCAGAAGGACCTCGACACCATCGTCGAGGGTGTCAAACAGGCTCGAGAGATTGCCCAACAGGACGCGCTGGACGACTGGCGCGGCGAGGAAGTCTGGCCGGGCGAAGACGTCCAGACCGATGCGGAAATCGAGGAACACGTCCGCGAGACTGGCCACACCGTCTATCACCCCGTCGGCACCTGCAAGATGGGTAACGACGATATGGCGGTCGTCGACGACGAACTCAAGGTCCACGGTGTCGAGGGCCTGCGCGTTGTCGACGCCTCGGTGATGCCGACGATTTCCAGCGGCAACACCAACGCGCCGACCATCGCCGTCGCGGAGAAGGCCGCCGAACTGATCACCCAGGACCGAGCGATCACCGCCGACGACTGAGCGCTCTTCGCTCTCTCACCTTACTCCTTTTTTTCCTGCTCGAATAGCGCGTAGTGCAAATTTGCGGTCACGGTTCGCCCGTCGTCCAGTTCG
>JAQCNR010000121.1 GCA_028274925.1 Halovenus sp. | reverse complement strand
GTGGCCTGCTGTTCTGACTGGTTGGACGTGGCGGATGCTCCCGTGTCGTCGGTCGTGTTCACCGGCGAGACCTCAGTCGCTGCGGGTGAGTCACCAGGGTCGAGAGCGGGGCCACCAGCGACGGCTACCGCGCCAAAGGTCGTCAGAATGACCGCGACAACGAACAACTGCCGTCCGTTACTCATTGTCTACATCTGTGCAGCGAGGAAAATAAAGGACCCGCTCGGCTCAGTCGTCGCCGAGGATGACTCGCTCGGTCATTTTCGCGGGGTCGAGCACTTCGTCGGCTTCCGCCTCGCTGAGGTAGCCTTTCTCGATTGCAACCTGTCGGACGGACTTGTCTTCTTTCAGCGCCGCCTTGGCGACTTCGCTGGCCTTGTCGTAGCCGATAGCAGGGTTGAGTGCCGTTGCGAGCGCCATGCTCTGCTCGACGCGGTCTGCACAGTGTTCCTCGTTTGCTTCGAGTTTTCGGACGAACTTCTCGGCGAAGACCTCACTGCTGTTGGCGAGAATGTTCGCCGATTCGAGGAAGTTGTGTGCCAGCACTGGCTTGTAGAGGTTGAGGTCAATCTGGCCCTCGGCCGCGCCGGCGGAGACGGCGGCGTCGTTGCCGACAACCTGCTTGTGAACCTGATTGACTGCCTCGGCGACAACCGGGTTGATCTTGCCGGGCATAATCGAGGACCCGGGCTGGTTCTCTGGCTGTTCGACCTCACCGAGGCCGTTCCGGGGCCCGGAAGCGAGCAGTCGCAGGTCGTTTGCAATCTTGTTCAGACTGCCGGCGACGGTTCGGAGTGCACCGTGGGCCTCACTCATCGCGTCGTGAGCGGCCTGTGCCTCGAAGTGGTTGTCGGCTTCCTGGAAATCGATGTCAGTCTCCTCAGACATGTACTCCGCGGCCAGTTCGGGGAACTCTGGGTGGGTGTTCAGTCCAGTGCCGACGGCGGTGCCGCCGAGTGCGAGTTCGGAGAGGTGTTCACGCGTGTTGCGCACGCGCTCGATTCCCTTCTCGACTTGCGTGCGGTAGCCGCCGAACTCCTGGCCCAGCGTGACTGGCGTCGCGTCCTGCAGGTGGGTTCGGCCTGTCTTGACCACACTGTCGAACTCTTTCTCTTTGGCTTCGAGTTCTTCACGAAGTGCGGCGAGGGCGGGCAACAGGTCACGCTCGACGGCTTCCAGCGACGCGACGTGCATCGCCGTTGGGATGACGTCGTTACTGGACTGGCCGTAGTTGACGTGGTCGTTTGGGTGAATCTCTCGGGAGCCAATCTCACCGCCGTAGAGTTCGGTCGCTCGGTTGGAGATGACCTCGTTGGCGTTCATGTTCGAGGAGGTGCCCGAGCCAGTCTGGAAGATATCGACCGGGAACTGGTCGTCGTGCTCACCGGCGATAACCTCGTCGGCAGCCTCGACGATAGGGTCGGCTTTGTCCTCGTCGAGCAGGTCCAGGTCGCGGTTGGCTTGGGCAGCACCTTTCTTGACGACACCCAGCGCGCGGATGAACCGCCGTCCGAAGGTGAGGTCTGAAATCGGGAAGTTCTCGACTGCTCGCTGTGTCTGTGCGCCCCAGTAGGCGTCCGCAGGGACCTGCATCTCGCCGAGACTGTCGCGTTCCGTTCGGTAGTCGTCGTCTGTCATATCTGGTCGTTTGGCCCGGGGTGCGTAAAAGCTACTGAAACGGTCGCGGTGACCTGCCAGCAGACTCACACTGGTATTTAAGCCTCGGGAACCAGTCAGTTCGGACGAAACCATACGGGAATCGAGGGAATACGATGGTTGTTCAGGAACAGACACTCTACGCGATTACGGCAGTCGTTGCGCTCAGTGCGACAGTATTCACGGCGATTCTGTTGCGAAACTACCGCGGCGACGCACGGCGACACGCTGCTGTTGCCGTGCTCTCGCTTGCCGCGCTCTCGGTCGGATACGTTGTGATGGCGCTTGACCTGCTGGTGTTGACGACCCCAGATGGTGAACCCGTCTACATCAGTCGGTTTGTTGTCTACACGCTCACGTACACGGTGCTACTGAGCTACATTGGGCTGATTGCTGGCGCGAATCGCCGAACCAGACTGGTTCCCGGTATCGCGACGCTTGGATTTACCTACGGAACGCTGGTCGTCCAGCTCGCGCCCGCGCCGATAGACTCGCTGGGTAGTCTTGTCGTCCTCGCGAGCCTCACACTCGTCCTGTGGGCCTTCTACCGGCCGCTCACGCGGGCTGCTCAGGCTGTCTCGGGGAACCGCCGGCTACTGTTCGCAAAACTCCGAAACATCGGGACGCTCGTATTCATCTCGTATCTGTTACTCGCGCTCATGACCCGGCAAGCGCTGGGGCTGTTCGACGCCTTTGTTGGCGTGTTCGTCGCGGCGTACGTCGACCTGCTCGCACACATCGGACTCGCGGGACTCATCATCTACTCCAGAGAAACAATCGAAGAAGTCGCCCGGGAATACAGTTCACCGCTGGCAACGTTCACCGCACGAACGAGCGAGACGAGCGAATCAGGCGGTGACGCGCAGCCGACAGACGATTAGCGGCCGCCTGGGCCCTTCGTCCCGAGCGTCGCCTGCCCGGAGGGCTGGTCATCGAACGCGGAGCCACTATCGACAGTATTCAGCCTGCCAGCAACCTTTCGGCGGTTGACCTCGCCAATGCGGTCTGCCATCGACTCGACCAGTTCGGCGGCCGAGTCGTGGACTGAACTGGACTCGTTTTTGACCACCGGGTCGGTCGTGCCGTCAGCGCCGAAGTCCTCGTGAATCGGTAGCGAGCCGAGGTTCTCGACGTGGTAATCCTCGGCGATGGTCTCCGCACCGCCAGAGCCGAATGGGTCGTGCACGTCGCCACAGTTCCCACAGTGGAACGCGCTCATGTTCTCGATGATGCCCAGGACGGGCGTGTCGTGTTTCTCGAACAGGCGCAGTCCCTTTCGAGCGTCGTCGACGGCCATCTGCTGTGGCGTCGTGACGATTGCCGCACCCGTGACCGGGAGTGTCTGGAGCAGGTCCAGAGACGCGTCTCCCGTGCCCGGCGGCAGGTCGACGACCAGATAATCCAGCGTTCCCCATTCGACGTTTTCGAGGAAGTGGGTCATCACGTTGTTGACCATCGGCCCTCGCATAATCGTCGGGTCGTCCTGATTTTTGGTGAGGAAGTCCATGCTGATGACCTTGACACCGTCAGAGACGGCCGGAATCATCGTCTCTTCCTCGGCTGTGACGCCTGGGTCCTCGTCAGTCGGAAGAATCCGGGGGACGTTCGGGCCGTGAATGTCTGCGTCGAGCAGTCCGACACGGCCGCCGAGTTTGTCCAGTCCGGCGGCGAGGTTCGCCGCGACGGTGGTTTTCCCGACTCCGCCTTTCCCGGACGCGACGGCAATCACGTTGCGGATGTTCGGGAAGACGTCGTCCTCGAAGGCGTCGAGGTGGTCGACATCGGCGTGGAGTTCTGGTTCGAGTCCTTCGTCACGCACTACGTCGCGAATCTCCTGCCCGAGGTCCATCTCTGTCGGGGCGAACGGTGAGTTGAACGCGAGTGAGATATGAGCCGTGTTGCCGTCAATCTGGACACTGTTGACCAGATTGAGCGAAACGATGTCGTCGCCGATGAGTGGCTCCTCTGCCTCACCGAGTCGTTCCATGAGCGTCTCTTCTGTAGTCATACACGCAACTACGGCTCGAAGCGGTGTGACCCTTTCGGGTTAGTGCCGACACTGCCGAGCTGTCGAAAAAAGCCGAAACGCCGCAGTGGTGCTATCCGGCGAAGAAGACCGCACGGATGAGCATCGTGAGGACGTACAGGCCGCCCCACAGCGAGAGCACGAGACTCGCGAACACCGACATTCCCAAGACGGTCGTGCTGTACCGTTTGGGTTTCCCGAGGAACCACCCGAGGAAGAGGGTGTAGACCGGGAGCCCGATGACGCCGAAGATGACCCAGATACCTGGGTTGATAACGTCCCACGTCATGTTGACACCTCCTCGTCGTGACCATCATCGTGGTCATCGTGGTTCTCCACGGCGTGGAGTTCGATCACCGGGAACAGTTTGAGGATGATCAGGAACAGCAGGAAACACAGCGAGACGGTCCCGAAGATTGACGCAATCTCGACCGGACTCGGCGTGTAGTGTCCTGGCACTGCGTGATAGAGGCTGAAGGTTGGATACTCCAGTCCCTCGAAGACGAACAGAATCTTCTCCGACAGCGTCGCGTACAGCGCCATGAATGAGATGACGACCGAGCGACGTCGGGAGAACACTCTGTCACTGAGCGAGGAGGCGAAGATGTAGCCGAGGACAATTGTCATCAGGATGAGCATGTCCACGTAAATCGGGTTCGTAATCGTCGCCTCCGTCACCTTCCGCAGGTCCAGCGGCGCGGCGTACAGGCCGTTGATGAGCTGCTGGAGCTGCAGCCAGATGTACAGCAGGCTGAACAGTCCAAGCCACTTCGTCAGTCCCTTGAACACCTCGTCAGTGAGGATGTGGTCCCAGTCGTAGGCCCAGCGCAGCCCGTGGGAGATGATGATCACGCCACCAATCGCGGAGGTCAGCGCAATCGAGAGGAACTGTGGCCCCTGAACTGCACCCTGCCATTTCGGCATCGATGGCAGCAGGGCGAACAGCCACGGAATCACACCACCGTGCAGCAGCAGCGGCGCGAGGATGATGATCCCCAGCGCGAGCCACCAGACCATCCGCTCGATGATTTCGTCTTCTTTCTTCGTGTAGCCGAGCGTAATCGCGGCGTACAGCGGCGCGAGGTAATCCGGCAGTTTGTGTCGGAGCCGAACGATATCGTACCGCAGGGTCAGGCTGATGTACGTCGCCGTCAGGACGAAGTAGAGTGTGATGACCGTCAGGTCCCACACCAGTGGTGAGGAGGTCACCGTCCACGGGTACGCGCCAATAACACTGACGACCATTCGGTCCGGTCGGCCAGTGTGCATAACGATGTACATGCCCGCCATACTCAGCGCGGTCAGCGTCAGTAGCTCAGCGACGCGAGCGACCGGCTGATACTTGTCCATCCCGAACAGCCGGACGGCTGCCGAGAGAATGATACCACCGTGTGCAACACCGATCCACCAGATGAACGCACCGATGTACAGTCCCCAGGTCACACCGCCACCGCTACCCCAGTCGGCGAGGCCGGTGACGATGAGTCCGTTCTGAAGCTGCCAGCCCCAGGCGACCAGCCACAGCAAGATTACGCCAATTGCGGTCGTCGCACCCAGGAACCACCACTTCGAGGTGTTCAGGATGGGCTCAATGATGTCGTCAGGTTGTGGTTCTCTCGTTGCCATTGTTAGTGGCCTCCACTCTCGATTTGCTCCTCAGACGGCGCATTGGCACCGTACTCGAGTCGGTCCATTCGTTTGTCGAGAACATTGACGCCCCATTGGTTGTCGATATCGGCGTAGGCGACAGGTGCCTCGCCCTCGTCGACCTGCTCTGCCTTCGGTCCCGGCTCGTTGCCGATGTAGGTGATGTTCGGACTCGTACCGAGGTCTTCGAGCAGCTTGAACGACGATAGCCCGGCGTCCCAGGCGGTGTTCGACGTGTATGGCTGCTTGAACTCGAAGGTCGTCTGTGCGACGACAGTTTCGGTCTCGCCGTCGGACAGCACGAGTCCGACCTGTTTCGTCGCTGGCTCTGAGGACGGGTAGGTGAGCGTGGCTTCGACGCCCGGTGGTTCGCTCTGGTAGGCAATCGCCGGCACGCCGGAGAGTTCACCATCCTGCCCGATGACCGAGTCGTACGGTGTACCCGGTGTTTCGACGTTTGGTTCGCCGCTGCTCACGTAGACTGCCTCGTGAGCGGCAGCGCCGGATTCGCCGTTGGCCTCGACGACCAGATACAGCAGGTTCGCGCCCTCACCGCTGACGGCCGACGCCGGAACGGTGAAGGTGAGGTCAGTGCTCGCCCCTGCTTCGCTGATGGTGACGGTCTGGCTCGCGAGTTCCGTGCCGCCAAGCTGCAGCGAGGCCGTCACGTCGAGCGTTTCGCCGTCGCCGAGGTCACCGTCGTAGACGAGCGAGGCCGGAATCTGTTCGCCCTCGGTGTTGAGCACCTGCAGTTCCGAGGAGGGGA
>JAQCNR010000120.1 GCA_028274925.1 Halovenus sp. | reverse complement strand
GTGGCCTGTGACACAAGCATTAGGGTGGGACTGAAAGGGAGGGGCTTTCTGGTTGTTGTAGGTCAAAACGTCATCAACTCCGGTCAAAACTCCACCAAACCCTGAAACACCAAACACTCCCGAACAGAGATGCCAGGTACTTAACACCGTGCCGGCCATCGGGCCGGGTATGCCAAACAAGACGGTACTCATCACGGGTTGTTCGTCGGGAATCGGCCGCGCGAGCGCCGAGGCCTTTCTCGACGAGGAGTGGGAGGTGTACGCGACGGCACGCACCGAATCTGACATTGCCGAGTTGGGCGAGGCTGGCTGCCACACTGCCGAACTCGACGTGACGAAGGCGAGTGATATCGAGCGCGTCGTCTCCCGAATCGACGAGGAGGCTGGTCGGTTGGACTGTCTGGTCAACAACGCTGGCTTTGCACAGTACGGCCCACTCGAGGACATCTCGACCAAGCGAGTCCGCGAGCAGTTCGAGGTGAACGTCTTCGGGCCGCATCGACTCACCCGCGAGGTGCTGCCGCTGATGCGTGGGCAGGGCGACGGTACGATTGTCAACGTTTCCTCTGTCTACGGGCGAATCTCGACACCAGGGGCCGGTCCTTACGCTGGCTCGAAGTTCGCGCTGGAAGCGATGAGTGACGCACTCCGGGCAGAGGTTGCTGACCTCGGTATCGATATCGTCGTCGTCCAGCCCGGTCCAGTCAAGACGGAGTTCAGCGGCCGTGCCGAGGACGAGATGGCAGAGCTACCCCAGACTCGGGAGTACGGCTGGGTGTACGAGGCCATCGAGGACGCGACGCTGACCGCGAACTCGTTGCCGTTTGCGCTCGAAGCTGAAGAAGTCGCGACGGTGATTCACGACGCCGCCTCGCTCAGCGACCCCGAACCGCGGTACCCAGTGGGTGGGTTCGCAAAACTGACAGCCTATACTCGGTTCCTGCCGGACCGGCTACGTGACGGCATCTTTGGGGTTATTCGGAAACTGTTCTAGTCTCAGAAACCACTGCAACGGCGACTGCGTGGAGCGGACCGACGACGGCGAAGCTAATCAGCGTCGACCCAACAGACAACAGTTCGGCCAGCCACAATAAGACGCCGAAGAACGTGACAAGAGCGAGGTGTGCCCATTCGCGGTTATCGACAGCATCATTACTCCATCGGGCTGCGTCGAGAAGACTCTGCCCGTTCACAACCGCGGCCGGGACAGCGAACAACCGGACGAGGCCCAGAAACCACAGCGCCACGAACGGACCCCACAGCATAACCAGAAAGAGCGGGAGATTGACATAGAGCGGGCCGATAATCCAGAACACGCCGGTTGTGAGAGCCACGTAGAGTAGATACGTTCCGGCGCTCGTCGCCGACCAGCCAGTGTCGAGCGCCCGAGCCAGGGTGAGGTAGCCGGCGAGGGCAACGATACCGAGCGCGGCAGTTTCGAGCCCCAGCGCCCACAGCAATAGTCGCGGTTGGAGGTCGGTCAGCCCACCGAGAATCCGCCTCACACCCCGTGAGCCGCTCGGGATGAGCACCAGTTCGAGGCTGAAATCGAGCCTGTGTATGCCCACCAACGAACGGGCCGGGACTGGGTCGTGGCGGCGGAGTTCGTCGATGAGACTCAGGGCGACGCCGGCGAGCAAAAACGGGACACACAGCAGCGGGTCGTCGACGAGGCGGGCCCTGACTCGGCGAATGAGTCTGCTGAGCGTCGCCGTGGGTGTCGTCTCCGGTGCGGTCCGGGCGTCAGTATCTTCAGTCATGGTTCCTCCAGCGCAAAGAGATGGCTCCCAGCACTGACATATACACGACCGTCACCGACGAGAACTGGCTCGAACTGCCCATGCGCTGAATACCGCTCCCGCAGGGAGTACGTGCCCCAGGTGAACTGTCTCTCACCAGTGTCGATATCGAGAGCACTGATCTGGCGGCCGTTGCTGGTGTAGACGATACCGTCAGCGATGACCGGCGGCAGAGTGTGCTCTGGTCTGGTCCACAGCGTCGCGCCAGTGGCTGCGTCGAGCGCATAGAGCGTTTCGTGGGATCCAAAGATGACGACATTGTCAGCCACTGCTACCCGCGATGATGCATGGGTCTTATAGTCGAAAGTTCGTTCCCAGCTAACAGTTCCATCGGGATGCAGCGCAGTGAGTCCCTCACCGTGCGGAACGAGTAGTTGTGAATCCGTCGCCGTTGGCGGCCGGAGTCTGTAATCGAGCGAACGACTCCACAGGTGCTCACCATCAGTGGCCTGAAGCGCAACGACGGTATCGGTACTGGCGAACCAGACCGTCTCGTCGTGAACGACAGGTCGAGACACTGGGCCGAGTGACTCCCGTTGCCAGTGCCACAGCGGCCGTCCGTCGTTTGCGTCGAGGGCGACAATTCCGCCGTGACCTGTCGGCGTGTACAGCGTCCCATTGTTTGCGACTGGCGTTCCCCAGAGCCAGTCCACCCAATTTCCCGGTGCTCGAGGTGACTCCCTTGGGTTGGTCAGTCCTCGGCCCGCGGTACTGTCCGGCGAACGCCACCGCTGACTGCCAAACGACGTGTCGAGGAGTCCACCGCCAGCATTGTATCCCACACAGTTCTCTCTCGTCCGAACACCAATGGTGGGCGTGTCGTAGCTCAACGCCTCGGCCCGAACGGGCGGGCCTATTGATCGCGTGACAGGCGCTCGAAACCGCACCGTGCCGCTGTCAGCGTCGATAGCGACGAACCCGGTGAATCCGGTGCCGTACAGCGTCGACCCGACACGGATGAGTTGCAGATCCCTCTCGGTCTCTGTGTGCCAGCGGACAGTTGGGTTTGTTTTCGGCCCGCTCAGCTCTGGGTGGGCCGACGTGCCGGCAGCGTCACACCGGACCATTGGCCAGTCCAGCCGTGAGGACTCCGGCTGCCAGCGGTCCAACCCGAACATGCCGCCGAACAGGGCGGCGAAGCCGCCGCCACTCCCGGCGAGCACTGCTCGTCTGGAGGGCATTGTGACAGCAAATAAACCGGTCGTGTATATATTTTCTCACTGACGACTCTGCTGGAAAAATACCTACGTCGGTCGCAAGACGAGGCGAACAACCGTCCAGCCATCTACGCGGTCGTATTCGAGGTGGCCGTCACAGACTTCGGCCGTGCAGCGAGCCAGCCACAGCCCAAGTCCCGTGCCGTGCTGAAGCTGGGTGATCTGGCCGTCGGCGAAAACAGGTTCGCGCTCGGACTCGGGGATTCCGAGGCCGTTGTCGGCAATCTCGATGGCAGCCCGTTTGGCCTCGTACCCACTGCGGACGCACACTGTTGGGTTCTCGTTGTCGTTGTGGACGAGCCCGTTTTCGATCAGCGCTTCGAGTGCTGTCGAGAGTTCAGGCACCGCCAGTAGTCGGAGGCGGTCAGGAAGCTCAAGTTCGACCGTTCCCGTGGTGCGACCCCGGACTGCTTCAGCGGCGTCGACACACATCGGCACAACATCACGGCGTTCAGGCTGGCGGTCGTCAGTCAACAGACCTTCCAGCGTCTGTGCCTCTTTCCCGATGCTCGCGAGTTCGTGCGCGTGTTTGGTTATTGTCGCCGCTCGTGACTTGACAGACTCACGGTCGGCGTCAGATTCGAGCAACTGTGCTGTCCCGAGGATGACCGAGAGTTCGTTCCGGAGGTTGTGCCGGAGAATGCGGTGAATCACCTTGATGTGGCGTTCGTAGGTTCGCTGTTCGGTGATATCAGAGTAGATGGCAAAGCCAAAGCGGCGGCCATCTTCGCGCTCGTAGGGAACCCCACGGTAGAGAAACTCTCGGATGCCGGTGGTCGTGCGGCGGCGGACAATCGCGTGGTTCGATTTGCCAGCGGCCGTCCGCTCGTCGAAGGCGTTCGCGTCGGTGCCGCGAGCCTCCGGGATGATGTACTCGTTGAGTGACTCGCCGAGCACCTGCTGTCGGTCGTAGCCAAAGATATCCTCGAAGGCGGGGTTGACGGCCCGGACGATTGGCGTCGTGTCGACGAATTCGAGTTCGATAACTGCGTCGCCGATCAGGTCGAAGAGATGGCCAAAGCGGTCTGACGTGCCGTCACTCTGGGCCGGTGGTTGACCACTGCGCGTGTGGTCGGGTGGGGCCATCGGTTAATCACCGCGGGGAGAGACAGGGGGTGTTCGTCGCGGGGAGCGGGCGTGGCGGTGCAGAGCCCGTGGGTGAGCTCCGCAGCGTGAGGTCTCGATTTTCGACCGATTCTGAGGTCGTCCGAACGACCTGTACTGCGTCCTGTGCGTTGACTAGCGTCCGCCGGTCCGTGTCGTCGATGTGCGATGAGGTTTCGTCGCCCATAGTTTATTTAAATTATTTATTCAGATCGCCCGACAATTCCTGAAAATTTAATTCTATAACAGCGTAGTTCGTGTGCGTTATTATATTACTGCCTTGTTTAAGGCTTTCTCAAATTTGATTTCAGGCATCTTATATCGTACATTGTGGTTTCAGCGACACGAAGGCAGCGCAGTGTTCATCGAGCCAATGTTTATTGAGACAGGTGTACACGAATCGACAAGGATGCAACCGAACCCGCGATTATCAGGAGACATATTGGTCAAACATAGACGACGAGGGGAAGTGAGGAGATGATACAGGCACTCACACTCAGCGCCAGTCTCAGGGGGTCAATACCGGAAGCGATTGTCGTCGTAGCTGCCGTACTCTGGACAGTGCTTGGGGTCGTCGGCCTGTGGACGCTCGCAAGAGCCACTCACAACTCAGTCGACCAGCCGCGGCAGCCAGCAACAGACGGCGGGGTGGAGGCCGGTCGGGGTAGCGTCGACAGCGGAATCGAGATGGTCGTCGCCTACATCCGACCCGACAAACTCGGCGATGTCAAGCGGGGTCTCGCAGAAGCGAGCACGCCGTCGATAACAGTCTCGAGTGTCTCTGGACGTGGCTCACAGCCACCGAAAAAGAGCCAGTGGCGCGGTGAGGAGTACAGTGTCGACCTCCACAGACGAGTCAAAGTCGAGTGTGTCGTCGCCGATGTCCCAACAGAACGGGTGGTCGACGCGATTGCAGACACAGCATACACGGGTGAGCCCGGTGACGGCAAGATTTTCGTCCTCCCCGTCCGGGACGCACGACAGATTCGCACTGGTGACCGTGGCCCCGAGGCAGTCTGACTGCACACCCACTTTTTCTCGACCGAGGTAGACAAACGTCTATTAGTGGCCGAGAAATACGAATTCTGCCGTCTGAGGGGCGCTACGTACACACGCCTGGCGATATAGCACCGAAAAGGCTGATCTCTGCAGCCCCAATGCCGGCTACATCACCGCGAGCAAGACTCTCCGGGTGGTTGGGGCGGAATCTGACCAGACATTTGTCCGAAATAAACGGACAAACGGCCATATTTCTGAACGGTATATAACCTTATATTCATTGTATCGTGGCATATATTGGTCATTCATCCAGATATTCGGCGAAATTATACCCACC
>JAQCNR010000323.1 GCA_028274925.1 Halovenus sp. | reverse complement strand
TGTCCCTGCGCGCTCGGGCTGGCAACGCCGCTGGCGGTGGCAACCGGGTTGCAGGCCGCGGCTGACCGAGGAATCGTCGTCGCCACTGCAGAGTTGTTCGAGCAGGCCCCGGACATCGAGACGGTCGTCTTCGACAAGACCGGGACACTGACCACCGGCGAGATGACTGTCACGACGGTCGAGGGGAGCGCTTCCCGTGCAACGCTGCTCGAACGCGCTGGTGCTATCGAGCGGTATTCGACCCATCCAGTCGCGGCGGCAATCACCGAGGCCGCCGATACCACCGACACGACTGCCGAAGGCGTTTCTGAACATACCCGTGGTGTCTCCGGTACTGTCGCCGGCGCGGAGACACTTGTCGGCCATCCCGACCTGTTCGTGGAGCGGGGCTGGTCGGTTTCCACGGAGGTCTCAGAGAAGGCGGACGCGATTCGTGACCAGGGTAACGTCGCGGTCGTTGTCGGCTGGGCAGGTGAAGCCCAAGGTGTCATCGGCGTTGGTGACCGCCTGCGCGCGGAAGCGCCAGAAGTACTGGAGACGCTCGGTGCGGACCGCCGGATTGTCGTCCTCACTGGCGATGACCGACCCGGCACAGACAGCCTCGCATCCCACGACGCTGTCGACACCGTCTACACTGGCGTGCCGCCGGATGGAAAGACGGAGACAATCCGGCGCCTCGCAGCCGAGGGTCCGGTCGCGATGGCCGGCGACGGGAGCAACGACGCGCCAGCACTGGCGGCGGCCGACGTGGGAATTGCCCTCGACGGCGGCACAGAACTGGCGACTGACGCCGCCGACGCGGTCATTCTCGACGACGAACTCACGAACGTCCCGGTGGTCTTCGAGACGGCCGCCCGGACGAACCGCCGGATTAAACAGAATATCGCGTGGGCGTTCTGTTACAATGGGGTCGCGATTCCGCTGGCAATCACTGGTGTGTTGAACCCGCTGCTGGCGGCCGTTGCGATGGCGTCGAGCAGCCTGTTCGTCGTTGCCAATTCGGCCCGCGGATACGGAACTGAGACAGCGACTGACGAGTCTTCGACCAGCGCCTCCGATACGGGGACCGAGACGCCGATAGACCGGCCGAGCACTGCCTGACTATACTGGGACGTGTGTCGCCTGCGAGGCGACGATAACCCAGGTCACGAACAACCCGTTGAGCAGCGAACCGACCCAGATTCGGCCAGTGAGATGGAAGAAGTACGTCGAGGTGGCTGCGACGACGCCAAGGATGATGACGAACTGAATCGCGATAATCGTCTGCAGCGCCGTCAATGGGATCAGTAGTGCACCACTGGTGAGCATCGGCAGATACATGACTACGAGCAGGACGACGAACGGTCCGGACAGGAGGCCGACGTTGATACCGATCGACCGCCGCAGTGAGCGGTCAGGCGTGCGGAGTTGCCCGTGCAGGAGCACGCCCAGCGCGAGGAAAAACAGCGTCAGCAGCGGGAGATAGCGCAGGAAAATCCCCACGTGATGGCTCGCCATCGGTCTGATTGCGACAACCCAGACACGGAAGTCGGTCATGAACAGCGTGTGGACGACCCACAGCAGTGCGTAGATTGTGGCGACAACCGCGCCGGCAACGGCGAGTGACCGGGCAAGCGTTCCACCACCCGCGCCAGTGTCGAGGCCGTAGTGTGCACGCAACGCTGCGAACGAGCGGTCACGGCGGTACTGCCAGACGCCGAACAGGCCGGCGATAAGCAGCGTGTTCACCAGCGCCCACAGCACGATGCCGTTGGTCTCTGCCTGCGGAAACAACCACGTTGGCGGAATCAGGAGACTCCCGATAATCATCGCGGGGTAGTATGTTACGAGAGGGAGAAGGCACGCAAGCCCGGCCGAAAGATACCAGTCTCGGCCGCTGCGACCCTCTGCGCTCGGTAGCTCTCGGCGAACCCCGCTGAACTGCTCGCGGCCGAGCAGGAGGCCACCGACTGGGAACATTGCGAGAATCCCGCCCAGCAGCGCGAGGAAGGTGCCGAGTTCCTTCCACTGCCAGTTCTGGTTGGCTGGGTCGGTGTCCTCGTTGCCCTCGAGTGTTCGCTGCATCCACTCGACTGACTCGGCGACGGCAGTTGAAGAGTGAGTAACTCCGGGATGTGTCGTCGACGGCTGGACGAGTTGTCTGGCGGTTCCGTTCTCGATGGAGCCGTAGGTTTCTCCTTCCGCCACAGTTTCGTTGACACCGAACTGGTCTTCGATCTGGCTGGTGTCACCGATGTCCCGGGAATCTTCAGCACCCCACATGAGCCAGGCAAACTCGTCGTACTCCGCGAATACAACGGCGAGATTGCGGGGGTAGGTTGCGTTGCCCGGTGGCACACCCTGACTGTCGATGCCTGTCCCAGAGCCAGCAAGCACCATCGACTTGTAGGCGTCGGGGTGTTCGGCGGCCGCGGCAGCGACCGACCACCCACCCATCGAGTGGCCTTCCAGCCCGATGTTCTCCTCGTCAACCGCTGGGCGGTCGGCGAGATACTCGAGTGCTGCTGGCCCGCCGAATCCGCCCGCGTACGCCGGCGGGTCGGATTTTCCGTGGCCAGGTTGGTCGATAGCCAGCACGACGTGGCCCCGTTTGGCGTACTCGATAGCGAACGGAGACTGGGTCTCTTTGGTGTTGATGTAGCCGTGGACGGCGAGAATTCCCGGATGGGGGTTCTCGGCGCTGGCGTCGTTGGGAACGTAGAGATAGCCGTTGAGTGTCCCGTTATCTGTCTCGATTGTCACTTCCTGCACGTCGACATCACCACCCGCCGTCTGCCCCCAGAATGCGAGGGCGCTGCCGCCGAAAATCAACAGCAGCGCCACGCCCAGAACAACGGCGGCGACTCTCGTATTCACGCTGTGCATACGGCGTTGGAGTTAACGATGGTTTATCATTATGGCGACGTAATTTACAATGGCTGACGTTTCGACCTAGGGTGGTGGTGGCTCAGGCGTCCCCACTGTTGCCCTGAAGGGTTCACAAAGAAGGAGAACGCTTTTTGCCCGTCTCGGCAGATGTACGCGTATTCAATGACACGTGAACCTGCGGACGAGCAGTCCCCCGAGAGCGGCGTCGAGTCGGAGGTGGCCGCCACAGACGGCGGCGTCGAAGACGTTGCACTCGACCCGTGGGGGTCGGCTGCTGTCTCCGATTACCGCAAACTCTTCGAGCAGTTCGGTATCGAGGAGTTCGAGGACATCCTCGGCGACGTCCCCGCGCCACACTATCTGATGCGCCGCAGCGTCATCTTCGGTCACCGCGATTACCGTCGGGTACTCGACGCGATGGCCAACGACGACCCATTTGCGGTGCTGTCGGGATTCATGCCGACGGGCGACCCGCACATCGGCCACAAACTCGTCTTCGACGAAATCATCTGGCACCAGCAGCAGGGCGGCGACGCCTACGGGCTGATTGCCGACCTGGAGGCTCACAGTGCACGTGGTCTCTCCTGGAGTGAAATCGACGAACACGCCCGCAACTACATCCTCTCGCTGCTGGCGCTTGGGTTCGACCCCGAGGAGGGGACGCTGTATCGCCAGTCGACCAACCGCGAGGTACAGAACCTGGCTTTCGAACTCGGTATCGAGGCGAACTTCTCCGAACTCGAAGCCATCTACAACTTCGACGGCGAGACTGACGTGAGCCACATGCAGTCGGTCGTCACCCAGATGGCCGATATTCTCTACCCGCAACTGGACGAACCGAAGCCGACGGTCATTCCGGTCGGTCCGGACCAAGACCCTCACGTCCGCCTCGCCCGTGACCTGGCTGCTCGGGTCCGATACTTCGGCGTCACTGAAGCCTACGCGAGTTTCGGACTCGACCCCGACGAGCGAGTCGTCCTCGCCGAGGCCTACGAGACGCTGACCGAGCGCCATCCCGACGACACGATTCGCTGTTCCGATGCGGCGGCCTACCTCGAGAGCCAGCGTGAGGCGGGCGCAACTGACGTGACGGCGACCACGCTCGACGGTCTGATTACGATGTGCAACGAGGCGGGCAAGGAACCGCTCCGGCCCCGGATTCGCTTCATCGACCGCAACGCCACCGAGGACGCCTTCGAGGGACTGATCGAGGCTATCGACGGTGAGAAGCGCGTCTACGACGAACACATCGACGCCTTCGAACTCGACCACGAGGAGGCAGAACAACTGGCCCGCGAGGTCGAACTCGAATACGATGGCTACGGCTTCCTGCCGCCGTCGTCCATCTATCACCGCTTTATGACCGGCCTCACCGGCGGCAAGATGTCCTCCTCGATACCGGCGTCGCACATCTCGCTGCTCGACGACCCCGAGGATGGCTACGACAAGGTCACATCCGCGACCACCG
>JAQCNR010000110.1 GCA_028274925.1 Halovenus sp. | reverse complement strand
GAGCCAGATGTCGCCGGGGTCGAGGGGGCTCCCCTCGACACCCGGCAAAGGAAGGGCGGTAATGACCTCTTCCGCTACGTCTTTGACATCCGACGCCGAAAGGAACCCGTCTGAATCGGGGATAGTGAACACATCCAGATTCAGACACTTTCCCGTGGTTAATTCGACGATTCAATTCAGCTGATTACGCTGGTTGGGAAGTACCGATACTTGTTGTCGTCGCCGGTGCGAATCTGTATTGACTTGGGGATGCCCTTACCCATATTCGTGAACACGAGTCTCAAAATGGTGGTATTTTCGCCTACGTGGAAGGCCCACATTCGACTATATCACTTCGATAGTGGGGAGGTGTCCGCGGTAATCGGGCCGGCGACCGCGCCGGCCGGCTGAATATGAACACGAGATTTCGTCGCTCGTGTTCATATTGCTTCGACGGCTGAGATTGAGCCACGACCCCGTGTGGTCGCGCCGAAACCCGTCGAACAGCTTTCTCACAACTGCGAGACTCTTACCGGACATCTGTTGGTGGGTAATCCAATACAGGATATAGTGGCTCACACTGTACACACGAAAACGGCTAAGTGGGTTGGCCCACATTGTACACAGTATGAGCACCGATAAGAAGCGCGTGCAGTTTCGGGCCCCCAATCGGCTCATTGACCGGGCCGACGCGCTAGCGGCAGTCCTGGGGGAAGACAGGACAGATATCCTTGTTACTGCGCTTCGGGAGTACCTCCAAGACGCCGCTCACGACGACAAACTCACCCAAGATATCGCCGCCGCTTATTACGACGCTGAGATTGATTTCGAGCAGCTCAAGGCCCTCGTCGGTGCCGAGGAAGCCGCAAATATCCAGGTGTTGAAACAGCAACTGGACGATGACTTCATCGACGAGGTCGCCGACGCATAGATGTCGCGGCTTATCGCAGACGCTTCTGCCCTCGTGAGTCTCGGGATTGTTACTGATGCCGACCCCAACCCACTCGCATGCTGTCTCTCCCGGTACGAAGTCAGTGTCCCAACGGCAGTTATTGATGAACTCCAAGAGATTGCCTCGTACGATGACGTCCATGGAAACGCCGCATCAGCCGTCCTTGCCCAAGCGGATGCATTCACGACACAGTCGGTCGACCTTGATTCTGAGTTTCCGCTCGATGATGGTGAAAACGCGGCGGTCACCCTCGCAAACGAGCTTGATGCCGCGCTGTTGCTCTGTGACGAGTTCAACCAACTCGGTTTGATACACGCCTCACTTGCCGATACCCGACTCGTCACAACACCGACACTACTCTCCGTTCTCGTTCGAACTGACCCACTATCGGCTGCCGATGCACGACTGCTTCTTGAGGAGATCAGCGATGCTCGTAGCTGGGGCGCGAACAGCTACGTGCAACGGGCTCGCTCGTTGCTCGAGGAGTCTTAATACGATGCGGCGGATACAACGGCTTCGTACTCCGCTGGAGAAAGAGGAACTGGCTCGGTGCGAATTACTCACCAGTGGATGAGGTGTGATACGACGTGCCGGAGTTGAACGACGTGAGTTCTTCAATCCGGTCTTCGAGTTCTTCGATTTCCTCCTGTAACTGTTCGACATCCTCATCTGAGGCATCACTGGCTGCCAGACGGTCTTTGAGTCCTTGGAGTCGGGTTTCCTTGGTCTCCTCGTCGACATCGGCTTTCCGGACGTACTCGGTGGTGTCGAGCTCGTAGAGATCTGATTCGGCAAGCTCAGTCACGTCAAGAGCATCGTCGACTTTGTCACGGTCGAGGCTGGTGACGCGTTCACGGTCGATGCCAGCAGTCTCCAGTGCATTCACGACGGTTTCTTGATCTTTGAGCGAGCGTTGGCGTCGAGACGTTCGCTGGACGGAGCCGAACTGTCCACTGACCGGCTGGTCGTGGTGCAATCGGCTCAACAGCACGTCAGCAATCTCTTTGCGGAGGTCGTTAGCACTCCGCTGGACATCCGACAGCATCGTATACAGGTCCACCAGTGCATCCGTCTCGATGGTGGTGGGATCGGTCATATCGTGACGCTCCAACGCGTCGGTGAGCAGCAGCGCATCGCTGTAGACCTGCAGGTCTGGCTCCGCACGCTCTATATCGCCGTCTTCTGCGCCGGTTGTGGCTAGTTGTGTGGTGGTTTCGAGGTCGGTCTGGCGGATGATCCCGGCGTCTTCATCGACTTCCATACGGGGGTGGAGTGACCACACCGCTGCGAATGGTTCCGCGTCGGGTGGCAGTCGGTC
>JAQCNR010000106.1 GCA_028274925.1 Halovenus sp. | reverse complement strand
TGAACACCGCTGCCGAGGCGACGGCGTCAATCCAACCGCCGAGTCCAGGGTGGATGTGTTTCCACGGCTCTGCCGCGAAGACGACGCGCGTCTCCGGGCCACCTGCCTGTTTGGCCGCTGCGATTCCTTCGTGGAGTGCACCGAGTCGGACGCGCTCGACACGGCCCCCCGCTGCGTCGACGCGCTCGTCAATTCGGCCGGAGGCGTTCGGCGTTGTCACGACGACTGGGTCGGCGGTGGTGCTGGCCGCGACGTACCGTTCGGCGATGATGGCGAGAACAGTATCCTCGTGAACTACTTTGCCGTCGCCGTCCACAATCACGATTCGGTCGGCGTCGCCGTCGTGGCCGATGCCCAGTTTTGCCGGGCCGGTGGCGACGAAACGCCGCAGGTCAGTCAGTGATTCGGCGGTGGGTTTGCTCTCTCGTGCGGTGAACTGCCCGTCGATGTTCGCGTTCAGCGCCTGTACGTCCCCGCCGAGTGTTGTCAGTATCTGTGGCGTCGCCAGCCCGGCCATCCCCGACCCGCAGTCGACAGCGACGGTCAGTCCGTCTAGCTCCGTGCCAATCCCGCGGGAATACGTTGCCACGCGCTCGCGGTACGCTTCGAGTGGGTCAATCTGCTCGACTTCTCCCCACTCCATCGCACCGGCCTGGGGCGGTCCCTCCTCGACAAGTTGGGCGACCTCTGTCTCGGCCGTGCTGTCGTACTCGCCGCTGTCGGCGAACAGTTTGATGCCGTTGTCTGCGGGCGGGTTGTGACTGGCCGTAATCATCAGTCCGTGCCGACCCTCTGCGGCACAGGCCAGCGCCGGCGTTGGCAACTGTCCCGCCCGCCTGACCGGACTGCCGCCGCTGGTCAGGCCCGCCTCGGCGGCGCTGGCGAGGGCCTGCCCCGTCTCGCGCCCGTCACGTGCGATGACGACTGTCTCGCCGTCCAGTCGCGCGGCGACTGCCCGGCCGACCGTCAGCGCCAGTGAGGGTGTCACCTCCGTTACTGGCCCGCGAATCCCTGCCGTCCCGAATAAGTCCATATGCCCTCTATCGGTGGCTCCCATATCATCCCGTCGGGTCATTTCGGAACGTTCATCTCTCAGACCGAACGATTGAAACGCTCAGCAACGAAACTCGCAGCGAGGATGACAGCCCAACTGGCGTCGCTACGAGAGACCGCTCGCTCGTATTTCGACGAGGAAGCGAGTCCGGCCCACGACTGGCAGCACGTCCGCCGTGTCGAGACCCTTGCCGAGCGACTCCTCACTGACTACCCCGACGCTGACGAGCGAGTGGTGCGAGCGGCCGTGCTGTTACACGACATCGGTCGCCCGCGGGAGGACCGCGGTGAGATTTCCGACCACGCCGAGTGGGGGGCACAGCAGGCCCGCGAGATTCTCCCCGAGCACGGCTTCGATTCCACTGACGGAATCTGCCACGCGGTCCGTGCACACCGCTATTCGACGGCGCCGGAGCCCGACACACTCGAAGCGAAACTGCTCAGCGACGCCGACAACCTCGACGCACTCGGCGCTGTCGGCATTGCCCGCTGTTTCACCTACGGCGGCGAACTCGGCGAGGTACTACACGACCCTGACTGCCCGCCCAGCGCGGACGAAACCACTGACGGTGCGACGCAGTTCAACCACTTCTACAAGAAGATTCTCTCCCTGCCCGACCGGATGTACACCGACGCTGGCCGCGAGATTGCGACCGACCGACGCCACTATGTGGAAGCGTTTCTGGACCGCTTCGAGCAGGAAGTCGCCGGTGAGCGCTGACTGCGTTCAGACCCCCCAGAACACGAGTAACCCGACGGTTGTCACGACTGCGAGCAACAACTGCAGGGGTGCGCCGACACGCAGAAAGTCCGTGAACTTGTAGCCGCCGGGGCCGTACACCATCAGATTCGTCTGGTAGCCAATCGGGGTCAACATCGCCGTCGACGCGCCGAAGGTGACCGCGAGCACGAACGTGAACGGGTCGGCACCGATCTCTGTGGCCGCCTCGACTGCCACTGGGATCATCAACACGACGCTTGCGTTGTTGCTGATGAGGTTCGTAATCAGTGCTGTACAGAGATAGAACAGGCCAAGCACCAGCGCTGGCGACAGCCCTGCTGCGACGAGGAGAATAACTGAGGCGAGCCACTCCGCCGCGCCAGTCCGCTCCATCGCAACACCGAGCGGAATCAGTCCTGCGAGCAGGAAGATGACACTCCAGTCGACGGACTAGTAGACCTCCTCGGGCTTGACACACCCCGTCGCAACCATTGCAACGATGCCGCCGAGTGAACTCACCAGAATCGGGAGCATCTCGAAGGCAGCGAGGCCGACAACTGCGGCAACAATACCGAGTGCGACTGGAATTCGCTCCGAGCGAAAGTCTGGCAGCGTGAGCGACTGCGCCAGGATGAAATCCCGGTCATTGGCGAATCGCTTGACAGTCGACGCTGAGGCTTGCACGAGCAGCGTGTCTCCCGGCCGGAGTTTGCGTTCGTCCATCCGTGCGTGTATCACGTCGCCGCCTCGGCGAATGGCCAACACCGTGGCGTCGTAGCGGTCTCTGAAACTGAGTGTTTCGAGTGTCTTGCCCAGAATCGAGGCTGCCGGGGCGACGACAATTTCGACGAGTTCCTGCTCTGTCGAGGGCTCGACCCGTAGCGCTCGGCGATGGCGTCGCCGATCATGTTGATCAGGCCGGTCCGGCGGATGCCTTCGCTGATGACGAACATCGCCAGCACTGTCAGCGTCGCCGAACTCGCAAAGCCACCAACACCAGTTTCGCCGTCGACGCCGGTCCACGGTTCCAGTACGATCAGACTCACCAGCACCGCGAGCGCGACGATATCGATTGGCAGTGGTTCGAGCACGAACAGCACCAGCGCTACCGCGACGATGGCGAAGACGAGCAGAATCTCGGCCGTCAGTGGCGGAACGCTACCAGCCTGCGAGAGAACGACCGCGTCTATCTACTTCCATACACTCACAGCAGCAGAAAAAGCCACGCGGTTAGCCGCTCACTCCGAGAGAATCGAGCGCGAGCCGTACCGAAAGGAGCCAATTTCTTCACTGGCGGTCGGTGACCCGTTGCGGTCGGGCGAGGAGTCTCGGTCTGTGACGCTGTGGGCGTACTCCACGACGGGTTTCGGTCGTCGCCCGTCGTCGGCGCGATACGCCTCGACAATCTCTCGGAGGTGTGATTCGAGTGACACCCCCCGCTCGTCGGCCTCGGACTGCAACGCCGCTGTTGTTTCTGCCGGCAAGCGAAGCGTAATCTCGTTCATACACTCACGAACAACCCGGAGATACAAGAACTCACGTCAGTCGGCTGGCTGACTTCTGTCTGACAGCTACAGTTCGCCGAGTTCGTAGTCGTCAATATCGACGCCGTCTTCGGTCACTTCCGCGACGAACACGCCGTTCCCGGAGCCAGTGTCACGCTCCGCGGCGGCTTCGATGGCGGCGGCGGCCGTCGACCGCGCTTCGTCTATCGAGAGGTCTGGCTCGTAGCGGTCTTCGAGCGTCCCGTAGGCGACGGTCAGGCCCGACCCTGTAACGGTGTAATCGTCCTGCATGACACCGCCGGCGGGGTCGATGCTGTAGACGTGGCTGCCGTCCTCGTCGACACCACCGAGGATTGGATTGATGGCGAGGAAGGGTCCGCCGCGGGCGAAGTTTCCTGCGAGTGTCGCCAGCGCCTGAATACTCATCTGTTTGTCTCGCCGTGTCTCGTAGAGCTTGGATTCTGCACGAAGCGTCCGGATGAACGACTGGGCACCGCCGACAGAACCGACGAGCGTGAGCGCCGCAGTCGGGTGAATCTGCTCGACCTTCTGGACGTTCTTGTTCGAGACAAAGCGGCCGCCGAGACTCGCTCGCTGGTCGGTGGCAACGATGACGCCGTTGTCGGTGGCGATGCCGATGGTCGTCGTTCCGGTCTTGTTGACGG
>JAQCNR010000105.1 GCA_028274925.1 Halovenus sp. | reverse complement strand
GACCGAGCCGACATCTTCGTCGACCCGGCCTTCGAGTTTATCTTGGAGTAGTTTCTTGACGAGATCTGGCGTAACGTCCGCTAGATCCTCCGGCGGTACCTCGACTGTGTCGCGTAGTGTGACCCGTTTGTACATAGCTGATACCCGTTGAGGTTACGATTGAGTGATACCTAGTTTGTTCTTCCCGCGTAAACTAATTACCGATACGCCCGCCCGCAACGCCCGGTCCGCCAGCGGTTGGTCGTTCGTGACGACGTGTGTGGCCGCCTCGCCGGCGAGTTCGAGGACAGCGTCGTCGGCGTAGGTGGCCTCGGTAGCCCGGATTTCACAGCGGTCGGTCGCGAGGTCGTAGCCGACACTTGCGGCAGTCGCCTCCTTGCCGTTGCCCTCCGAGAGGCGTGCCAGTTCGTCGGCGACTGCCTGTGGGACGAGTCGGTCTGGCCCGTCGAGTAACCGGTCGAGTTCGTCGAACAGACGAACGTCACATTCGACGGGCATCATGAGCGCGTTCGTATCCAAGACGACAGTCACTGTAGCGTTCCGTAGCCAATCAGCCGCCAGCGCGCACCGACCCGACGGTTGATCGCAATCTTGTCGCCTGATTCGGCACAGACCGGTCGTTTCAGTGCCACCTCACACTCGCCCTCACGGGCGCTCGTGACCGACCCGACGGTCGTTGCCGTGCCGATAGTGAGCATGAGTGGCTCGCCCGTCGAGATGTCTTCGATGTCACCTTCTCCTTCCTCACTGCCGACCAGTCGCTCGAGCAGGTTGACACCCATCGTGAACGACTCCTGCACTGGCGGGAGCGTGCCGGGCGGTCCGGCGACCTGTCCGGCCAGCGCGTCACCTTTCGTGACCGAGGGGTCGAGTCCGGTTCCGACACCGAGCAGCCCACCCGGCGTGGCCGTTTCGACATCTTCGCTGCCGGCCTGCAGCGAGCGGACGGTTGTCTGCAGCGGCTTCCACTCGCTCTGGCCGCCTTCTTCGACCTCGCGGCCGGGGCGGAGTTCGATGTCGTCGCCGGCCGACAGCTCACCCTGTGAGAGCGACCCGCCAAGGACGCCGCCGACGAGTGAGTCCCACGTCGTCCCCGGACGGTTGATATCGAAACTCCGGGCGACGAGCAGTTCTGCGTCGGTGTCGGGGTCCCGGTCCGGCGTTGGGATTTCTTCCTCGATAGTCTGCATCAACAGGTCCATGTTGACACTTTGCTGTGCGCTGATCGGGACGATCGGTGCGTCCTCCGCGACGGTGCCGGAGACGAACTCCTTGATCTGCTGGTAGTTCTCCTCGGCCTGCTCGCGGTCGACCAGGTCGATTTTGTTCTGTGCGATGACGATGTTCTCGATACCGATGATATCCAGTGCCATCAGGTGTTCTTCGGTCTGTGCCTGGGGCACCTCCTCGCTCGCCGAGATGACCAGCACCGCACCGTCCATCAGCGACGCACCCGAGAGCATCGTCGCCATCAGCGTCTCGTGGCCCGGTGCGTCGACGAAGGAGACGGTCCGAAGGTGTTCACTCTCGGAGCCATCGGGACACTCCTCGTCGACTGTGTAACAGTCGGGTTCTTCCAGTCCCGGACACTGCCGGAACGTGGCGTCGGCGTAGCCGAGCCGGATGGAGATGCCGCGTTTCATCTCCTCGGAATGTTGATCTGTCCACTCCCCGCTCAACGCCTGGACGAGTGTCGTCTTTCCGTGATCGACGTGACCGACGAGTCCGATATTTACTTCCGGTCGCTTGTTCGATGTCATCTCGGGAGTAATCTCGATAAATTTTGGCCTCCTACGAGTGATAAAGCTACTGTTTCGGACCCGGAAACGGCGTGCGACGAGGACAGAATTGACCGACGGCGTCGCCAGCGGTGCTTGCTCGGAAACTGGACAGAAGGTTTATGTCCCGGCGGCGGAGCCTATGAAAGAATGCCACAGTGCCAGAACTGCGAGTCGTTCGTTACTGAGCGATACGTACGTGTATTCACACCAGAGCAGTTTGACCGCCCACGGGTGTGCCCGAACTGTGAAGATAAGCTGCGCGAGGGGGCAGAGATTCGAGAAGCGCGCTCGACGCGAGGATAGTGCGTCAGCGGAAACCAGGAGGGCAACAGACCGCAGGCGGCGTTTTTCCGTTTCAGAGACACGCAGCCGACGCCAGGGGTTCGGACTGACTGCCGCCGGAAGACCGGCGTCTCAACTGTTGGCGGCAGGAATAAAAACAGCGCCGCAGAGTCAAAGAGCGATTTGACGCGTCGGCTGGCGGGAGTTTTTTGCCCGTAACTCCTGTGTATCAGCGTATGCCGACGCGACTTACGTCAGTCGACACTGTCCACGACGAGGGGTCGTGGCTCTTTACCGCAAGCGATGGCAGCGAGCAGACAGAGGTAACCGTGCTCCCCTGTGATGACGGCGTCACGGCGTGGGTGAACCGCTGCACTCACGAAGCCCAGCGACTCGACCGTGGGGGCGATATCGGGGCAATCATCCGGGATGGCGGCGTCGTCTGTCCAAAGCACGGCTCGGTATTCGACGCCTGCGAGGGCGGGTGTGAAAACGGCCCCGCAGACGGGTCGACGCTGTGGACCGTCGACATCTCCGTTAACCGCGGCGATGTCTTTCTGACTGACGACGACTACGAGTTCGTCCACGAGGGCGGAATCGACGATGACGACGGCCCCAGTTCGAGTTCACACCTGCAGTTCTGACGGGTAGCTTCATTACCGTCGGGGGGAGATGTCCTAGACGAATGATATCACGGGTCTTGGTCGCGATGGACGGCTCGAAAATCACCGAACGAGCACTGGAGTTCGCACTGGAGGCGTACCCCGACGCCGAAGTGACGGTGCTGACAGTAATCGGCGAGCCATCGGGGATGATGGGCGAAGCCGTTGGACTGGTGTTCGAGGAGTCACGCGAAAAGGGAACTGAGGCCGCCAAGGCTGTCCTCGACCGCGCGAGCGAACTCGCCGGCGACGACCGTGAACTCGAAGGAATCATCGGCTATGGCAGCCCAGCCAGCGAGATTGTGACCCGGGCCGAGGAGTTCGACACCGTCGTCATCGGCCATCACGACAGTTCCGTCGCAGACCGGCTGTTTATCGGCAACGTTGCACACAAAGTCGTGCGAAACAGCCCGGTTCCAGTTACGGTCGTCCGGTAGGCCCCCAGTCGTCGCGCACGCCGACACGGATTCGGGGCAGACCCACACCTTTGAAGACGACACTGGGTGTAAATGAACTAATGGACGTCAGTATCGTCGGGAGCGGCTACGTCGGGACGACAGTCGCGGCGTGTCTCGCCGACATGGGCCATCAGGTGTATAATATCGATATCGACGAGACAGTCGTTGAACAGATCAACAACGGCGAGTCGCCGATCCACGAACCGGGACTCGACGCGCTGGTGTCGGCCTATAGCGGGTCGGGGCTCCAGGCGACCACCGACTACGAGACCATCAGGGAGACTGAGGTGACGATGCTTGCGCTCCCGACACCGAACAAGGATGACGGTATCGACCTCTCAGTAATGAAAGCCGGCATCGAGTCCATCGGCAACGCGCTCGCCGAGAAGGATGGCTATCATCTCGTCGTCGTCAAGAGTACGGTCATCCCCGGCACGGCCGAGGACGAACTCAGACCAATTCTCGAATCCGCGTCCGGCAAGACCGACGGCGACGAAATTGGGCTGGCAGTCAATCCAGAATTTCTGCGAGAGGGCTCTGCGGTCGACGATTTCATGGGGCCGGACAAGATTGTCATTGGAACCGACGGTGACGAGCGCGCGCTGGAGTTGCTCGCTCGACTCTACGAGCCAATCATCGCCGACTGGGATGTTCCGGTCGTCGAGACTGGCCGCCGCGAAGCCGAGATGATCAAGTACGCCAACAACGCCTTTCTGGCCGCGAAAATCAGCCTCATCAACGACCTCGGAAACATCTGCAAGGAGTTTGGCGTCGACTCTTACGAGGTTGCCGACGCCATCGGACTCGACAACCGGATTGGCGAGCAGTTCCTCAGAAGTGGGGTCGGGTGGGGGGGCAGCTGCTTCCCGAAGGACGTCGACGCGATTCGAGCGGCCGCTCGCAGCGTCGGCTACGAACCGGCGATGCTCGACGCGGCAGTCGAAATCAACGACCGCCAGCCCGGACGATTGCTTGGCTTGCTGGACGACCACCTCGACGTTGCCGGCGAACGAGTCGCTGTATTGGGCCTCTCGTTCAAGCCCGGCACCGACGACATCCGTAACTCCCGAGCGATTCCAGTTATCGAGGGCCTGCAAGAGCGTGGGGCAACGGTTGTTGGCTACGACCCCGTGGCAATCGAGGAGATGCGCGAACTGTTCCCCGATATCGAGTACGCAGAGTCAGCGGCGACAGCACTGGACGGCGCTGTTGGTGCTGTCGTCGTCACCGACTGGGACGAGTTCGCCAGCCTCGACGGGGAGTTCGACGCGATGGCCAATCCAGTCGTTGTCGATGGCCGCCGGATTATCTCCCGCCGTGGCGGGATAACCTACGAAGGCCTCACCTGGTAACTCGCGGTGAGTCTGGATGGCTAGTACTGGGCCACCGGTGAGGTCTACATAGCTAGCACACATTGTGAGGGGAATTGGGGAAGAGAGTTGTAGTATGCAGTTGCGAGAGGTATCAGGTCTACTCATCGATTTCGTCACCGAGCACAACCGGCTGACGTTACTGGTGATGCTCGTGTTGAGCGGCGCGGTGGTGGCAGGCATTCCGCAGGTTGATACGGAGTCGGAAGCGAGTGGGTCGGCCGACCAATTCGAGAACGTCGAGCAGGTACAGGCACAACAGTACATTTTCGAGCACTACGGCAACGAATCCGAACAGCGACAGCGCACCCGTCGGACGATACAGACAGTCTACGTCTCCGACAGGGATGGGGATGTCCTCTCTCGGGATTCGTTACTCGCTGGACTACGCTACCAGCGGACAGTCCTCGAAGACGAGTCCGTGCAGGCAGCGGTACACGAAGACGGGATTCGAGGCATCGAGAACCTCGTTGCGCGTCGGGCGGCCGGGGACCGAAACGCGAGTATTGATAGACAGATCGCTGCGCTGGAGAACGTCTCCAGCCAGCGTGTCGACACCATCGTCGAGCAGGTGCTCGCCAACCAGCCACGAGCACAGCGCTTTCTCCCGACGGACCACGGGACTGCAACGGAGGCGACTGACCGCCGGATTCTGGTCGCGTTCAACGCTAGCGCCGCGGCCGAACAACCGCGGGAGGAAGCAAACACGGTGCTGTACGAGACTACCCAGGAGTACGACGAGGCTGGCTTTTTCGTGTTGAACACCGACGCCTACAGCGCGGCGAATGCGAAGTTCTTCACCGAGATGGTCGAACTCGTGGTGCCGATTGCGCTGCTGATTATCCTGAGTGTGCTGGTGTTCAGCTATCGTGACATCGTCGACGTCGTTGTCGGGATGAGCGGCGTGGTTCTGTCGATTCTGTGGATGTTTGGGCTGCTTGGCTGGCTTGGCGTCAGCGCAGGAACGGTCAGCATCGTCCCAGTAGTCCTGATATCGGGACTGAGCATCGACTTTGGCTT
>JAQCNR010000088.1 GCA_028274925.1 Halovenus sp. | reverse complement strand
GAGTCTGGTGTCAACGATACTGGTGTCGTCTACCTGAACCGACTCTCAGACACGCTGTTCACGCTGGCTCGGGTCGTCAACCAACGAGAGGACGTTCCGGAAGAGAATCCGACGTACTGAGTCCGCCAGAAGAGATATATTTGCCCGCGGCCTATTTATTAGTATGAACAAACATTTCGAAGACACGAAATACTACGTGAAACGCGCGGGCGAAACGGCAAAGAAAGGACTCTCGGAAGAACTCGAACCGCTTCAGGAACGGATTCAGAATCTCCGGGACGAAGAGGAAGAACCGGAGCCGGGCCGCGTCGAGAAACTCCGTGAAGACCTCAAAGAACTGCAGGGACGCGCGGAAGGCGAAGCAAAGGAGGCCCTTGGTGAGGCCCGGGACCGACTGGACAAAGTTCGCAACCGCGAACAGCCAGCCGAGTAACGCGACAGCTGACCGACATAACGCTCTTTTGTCGCCCACTCCCAGTCTGAGTGATGACTGAACTGCGGTACTTGCCCGACGCAGACGACGTGACAGCCTTCGAGGCAACGGTCGAAGAGGCGACCGAGGAGTACATCATCCTCGACGGGACGTACTTCTACCCGGAGGGTGGTGGACAGCCGCCAGATCACGGGACAATCGAGTGGGATGGCGGCAGCGCCGAGATCGACGATGTCTGGAAAGACCACGGCGACGTTCGCCACGGCATTGCGTCGATGGACGGCGACCTGCCAGCGGCGGGGACGACCGTCGAGGGAATTGTCGACGAGCAACGCCGACGGAATCTCTCACGGATGCACACTGCCCAGCACGTCGTTTCGCGGGTGGTTCTCGACGAGTACGAGGCGACCACAGCGGGAAATCAGGTCTATGCTGACCGCTCGCGAATCGATTTTGAGCCAGCCTCGTTCGACAATGAAGACCTCGACAGAATCGAATCGCTGAGCAACGCAGCCATCGAAAGCGACCACGCCGTGGTCAAAGAACAGCGCCCTCGTGAGCAAGTCGAGGCCAATGTCGATGAGGGGCGAGCGCTGTTGGGCATGATTCCGGACCACGTCGACCCACTGCGAGTCGTCGCCATCGAGGAGTTCGATATGTGTCCGTGCGGAGGGACTCACGCCGACAGTTTGGGTGAATTGGGTGAGGTGACGATTCTCGACTGCACCTCCAAAGGCGAGGATATCGACCGGATCGAATTTACGCTGTCTGGCGTGGAGTAGCTCCTCGTGTTCGAAAGCAATTCTTAAGTCGCCAACCGAGTAAGAGTGAGGTGTTCGGGTTGGTGGTCTAGTCCGGTTATGACATCGCCTTCACACGGCGAGGGCCGCAAGTTCAAATCTTGCCCAACCCACTTCTTCTGAACGTACCGACGAGCAATAGCGAGTCGTACGTGAGTGAGAACTGAACGGCGGATTCGAACCCTGAAAGACGAGCGCAGCGAGTCTTTCTCCGGTGAGAATTAGCCCCCAGTTGTCTCGGTAGCTATCCAATGGGGGAACTGACCTCGCTGGAGTGGAGCAGTTCTGAATTGTCAATACAGTACACCGAATCTCGTCCAAGTCGTGACGCGTTAGAGCACGCCGCCGCCGGCCATCACGAACAGCGCAACCGCGATGATGGCGAAGAGAACGCCAACGGCTTTCTTCAGTATCTCAGTGTCCAGCGTCGCCGAGACGTACGGCGCGATTTGGCCGCCAAGCACTGTCGCGGGAACCGTCCAGACGACCATGTTCCACGGCGTCGTCGCCAGGTCAATCGAGTGGCCGCCGGGAACGAGTCCGCCGCCGAAGACGTGCACAAGCGAGGCGAGAACCGCGGTCATCGCCACGACGATGTGGTTCGTGCCGATTGCAACTCTGACTGGGACTTTCGTGCGTAGCATCGAGATAATTCCGAGTTCGCCGATACCGAAGCCTGCCAGCCCCTGGAAGATACCGCCAATGCTGTAGTTGCTGAACCGTTCGAGGTAGCCAGTTCGCTCGTAGCTGTAGTCGTCGCCCTCTCGGTCGACGCGTGTCACGACACCGTTGTCGGTTTCAACGCCTGCGGACCCGGGTTTGTCGCTGTCGTTTGGCAGTTCAGTGCCACCGTCGGCTTCCACTACCGAGTCGTCTCCATCATCAGACGGCCCCGGCTCTTCGTGGCCCAAGTCAGCACTGAATAGCAGATAGGAGGCGACAATCAGTGCCAGTCCAAGCAGCCCGTGAAAGACGGGTTCCGGGATGATGAACGACAGCAGAGCACCCGCGACGACGAACGGGACTGCGCCGGC
>JAQCNR010000086.1 GCA_028274925.1 Halovenus sp. | reverse complement strand
TCGGTCGTCGAAATCTCCAGCGGTCTTGGAACGGCCGGGCGCGATAAAGAAAAACTCGACCACCAGCGGCGGGAGCGGACTGAAACAGCCGAACGACTCATCGAGGAGCACGCCTCCCAGGGTATTGACACGACTGTTGCCGTCGAGTTCGGAAGCCCCGCCAGGGTCATCACGGAGTACGCGACAACGGTCAGCGCCGACCTCGTGATCATGAGTACCCGCGCCAGGGGCGGAGCGAAGCGGTTCATCTTCGGTAGCATCACGGAGCAGGTCATCCAAACTGGCGACACACCCGTTTTGGCAGTTCAGCGGTGAACTCGGGCATCCACAAGTCAATCCCACATCTGACGGGCAAAGCGAGTTCGTCGGCAGGCAGCTGCAACAGCGTGAGTGATTTAGTCTGCAAGATACGCGCCTTGTATCTTGCACCTGATTCCTGACAGAGCTTGGATAGGCAGAGCGTGCGAATCTTTCTATGACACGCTGCCTGCGAGGTGGCGACCAGTGAGCGCCCTGCAACCGCTTCAATCCCACGAGGGTTCGTCTGAAACAGTGTTGGTCCTGAAAGGAACCGTGGGGACGGATTTGCTTCAATCCCACGAGGGTTCGTCTGAAACCGTTCCACATTCAGTAACTACTAGTAGACGCTATTAGGTCGAATCCTGGTAGACGAGGACGGCTTGGCCCTTTTAAATATCAGATTTACTATATTGTCATTTGTGGCTGCTGAATACAACGCGCATGTCGGTCATCATCGAACTGGTTGCACCGAGGGGTAGAGACCGTCGTCTTGTATTACAGTAGCGGTGACACGGTGCGCTCGACCAGGGGCGGGCGCCCGTCGAGCCGTCTGCACTCGCTGCTCCGGGATACCGGTCGATGACATCCGTCCCGAGAATGAGCCGACCTGTCGTTCGCAGGACCTCGACGATACGAGGATAGTCGTCCAGGCTACCCTCGCGGCCACTTTGGATGGTATTCGTGGTTACGCCCGCTCTGGCTCCGGCGCGTACCACGCCAAGAGCACTCCGAGTACTCCGAGGGCGCCAGCGACGAGGAAGGCTGTCTCGTAATTCGAGGCTTCGATGAGCCGCCCCGCGGCGATGGGTGCGATAAACGCCCCCGCCAGGCCGACGCTCGTGAGGAAGGCGACGGCCGTCGCGGCGACGGCTGGCTCAACCAGCTCACGGACGTACACGAAGACAAGGCCGAGACAGAGCTGGATGGCGAATCCGGCGACGAGCAGCGCCGCGACGACGACGGGGATAGTTCGAATCGTGGTAAAGCCCGCGACAATGGGTGTCGCTGCGAGGAACGAAAGGAGGACGACCGGGCGGCGGCGACCGCCGAAGAGGGTATCCGAGAGGACGCCGCCGGTCACTCGGGAAAGCACGCCAACGGCCGGAAACAGGGCGACGAGCGCGCCACTAAGCCCCAACGACAGTTGCAGGTTCTCGGTCAGATACGACGGGGCCCAACTGTTGACGAACAGATACAGCGCGTAGGCGAGGAACCCGAGGAGGCCGACTGTCCAGACGCGGCGGTTCGTGACGACACGGCCAAGGTCCGTCAGCGTCGGCGCCGGG
>JAQCNR010000072.1 GCA_028274925.1 Halovenus sp. | reverse complement strand
CCAGTGCGCAAACCACCGTCTCAGGTGGCGGGGGCGCGCTGCAGGCTGCAATCAATGGCGCAGGGGCCGGTGACACACTCATCGTAACAGATTCGGCGACATACGACCCGATAGTCATCGATAAAAGCGTCACAGTCACGGCTTCGAGTGGGGCGACAATCGAAGGCGACGGTGGGACTGGTGCGGCCGTCAGTATCGAGGCAGATGGTGTGACGTTTGAGGGCTTCACTGTGACAAATCCGGGCGGTCTGCTCGGCATCAAGGTTCAGTCTGAGTACGACAGAGTCACAATCACGGACAATACGGTCGATGATGTCGGTCCAACCGGACGGTTAGGTGTAGCAGGAATCATCGTTGGCCAGGGCGATCACGACGAAATCGAGATGGGAAACAACGTCATCCAGAATCTCGACCCGGAGACGACCGACGACTCCGGGTTCCCCACGGTCAACGGAGTCCTATTCGATGCAGACAACAGCGACCCGGGAACGATTACAGAGACGGCCGTCAACAACAACGTCATCCGTGACATAGAGAGCGACGTTGCGCCACTCGGAATTGTCATTCAGCACGAAACCGACGGCGTTGCGGTCAACAACAACGAAATTCGAGACTTGGAGGCTGCTGACGATACTGACTCAGACCCGAGTGATAGCGTTGACTTCGGCTTCACGTTTGCACAGGGTATCAATATCGCCTCGCCGTCCACGGCCAACACAGTCCTCAATCGGAACGTGATTGAAGATATCACGAGCGAAGAGACCATTCTCCCCGAGGCGGTCAAAATCGACGGCGACGGTGGTGGCGTGAAGTTCCGGGCGAATCAGTTCCTCGTTGCAATCGGGCTGAACAATCGGAACGGGACCGACGGCGGGAGCAGGGACCCCTCTGATGACCCCCTCGTGGACGCGCGAAACAACTACTGGGGAAGTCGACAGGGCCCAGAAGAAGCAGCCTTCAATCAAGACGCTGACGACGATGGCCGAGCCGACGTAATCGGGAATGTCAGGTACAATCCGTTCCAGCGCAACCGGACAGGAAGGCCAACGGGAAGCCCGGGAAGAGGCCCCTGACCGAGTCGATTCCCGGCTACACTGCACTGCTGTGTGCCAGAAATCGGCGCGTGTGCTGATGGTTATTGCAACCCTTCTCGTTCGCGCAGTGAGGCCCGCCGAACCTTTCCGGTCGACGTTTTCGGCAGGTCCTCGACGAACTCGATTTCGCGCGGATACTCGTACTGGGCGAGTCTGTCCCGGACGTGCTGGCGCAATGTGTCCCGGAGGGCGTCGTCTGGGCTGGCGTCGGTCACGACCACGAACGCCTTGGGCACCTCGCCACGTTCGTCGTCGGGCACACCAATCACGGCCACGTCCGCAACAGCGTCGTGGGCGGCCAGTGACTCCTCGATTTCGACCGGACCGATGCGATACCCCGCGCTGATTATCACGTCGTCTTTTCTGCTCTCGAAGGCAACGTATCCGTCCTCGTCCACCCAGCCCAGGTCTTCCGTGAGCAACCAGCCGTTTTTGACCTTCCGTGCCGTTTTCTCTGGCTTGTTCCAGTACTCTTTGAAACAGACCGGATTGCTCTCGTAGCGGACGGCAATCTCGCCCACATCACCGTGGTCGACGGTCGGTTCGGCAGTCTCTGGGTCGACGATAGTGACCTCGTGACCCGGACCAGCCTTGCCCATCGCCTCCTCGCGGAACTCGAAGAGTGCGGTGCAGTCCCCGACGAGCATGTTCGCCTCCGTCTGACCGTAGCCCTCGTGGACCGCCGCGCCGCCGAAGGTGTCCTCGGCCCACGCGACGATATCCTTGCTCAGCGATTCGCCGCCACCCGCGATGGTGCGCAGCGTATCGACGCGATAGCCCGGGTCGGTCTGCATCATCATCCGCAACGCGGTGGGTGGCCCGAAGAAGTTCGAGACGCCGTACTCCTCGATGATTCGGAAGGCTGTGTCGGGGTCGAACTGGCCGCCGTTGTAGGCAACAATCGGTTTGCCGTAGTACAGTCCCGGGAAGACGACATCGAACAGCGAGGCGACCCACGCCCACTCTGCCGGTGTCCAGAACACGTCGTCGTCGTGCATCTCCATATTGCCGAAAGTGGTGAGAAACAGCGGGAGATGGCCGAGCAACAGCCGGTGTGCGTGACGGACACCCTTCGGGTCGCCGGTGGTCCCCGACGTGTAGATGATGATGGCGTCGTCTTCGCTGTCGGTGTCGACCAACTCGAACTCTCGGGGGTAGTCCTGAATCGCGTCCCAGAGGTTCTGTTCTGTTTCTGCTGGTTCGACATCGCCGACGGTGAGCACAGCGTTCAGCGACAGTCCGTCGCGTGCGTCACGAAAGTCATCGATGTTCGATTCGTCGACGATAGCTGCCACAGCGTCGGAATCTGAAAGTCGGTATTCGATAGCGTCAGGGCCAAAGAGTGTCGACAGCGGAACCGAGACAGCGCCAAGTTTCCAGCACGCGACGTGAGCGACGACGGTTTCGGCCCGCTGTGGCAAGTTGACGCCGACGCGGTCACCTCGCGTAACCCCCTCGTCGCGGAGGTGATTTGCGAGGCGGTTCGTCGCGTTCTGCAACTGCCAGAAAGTGTAGGTTTCGCTGCCGCCGTCGGCGTCCTCCCCGAAGACAGCAACTCGTCCCTTGTCGTCGGCCCAGCGGTCACAGACGTACCACGCCATGTTGAACTGCTCGGGCACCTCCCACTCGAAGTCGGCCCGCAGTTCGTCGTATCCGTCGTAGGAATGTTCGTAGAAGTGATACGCGTCGAGTCGCTCACCGCGCATCGTGACCCCCCGTGTGTTCTTGTCTCATACCACCTGCTACTCCGGGTGGTGGCAAAAAACCGTGTGGCCCGGGAGACGAGGCTGTAACACCAGCCCTTGCGAAGGCCGGACATGGTCGATGCGACTGTTACGCTGGTAGACCGCGGTACAATCCGGACAGATGTCAACCACATCATCGAGGGGTTCAGCGTGGGAACCGCGAGCGACCCCAATCCCGAGACGATGATGGGCGAGGGACCGGTCTACAACCTCGTCATCGACCACCCCGACGCGACGATTCTCTGGGACACCGGCTCCCATCCCGACGCCGGCGACGGTCACTGGCCCCCGGAACTGTACGCGGCATTCGAGCACGCCGACGCCGCCGAGCGTGACCTCGAAACCGCACTCGACGACACTGGCTACGAACTCGACGACATCGACGCCGTCGTCCAGACACACCTGCATCTCGACCACGCCGGCGGTCTACACCGCTTCGACGGGACCGAGGTGCCGGTGTACGTCCACGAACGGGAACTCGAATACGCCTACCTCAGCGCGAAGACCGACGCGGGCGACGAAGCCTACGTCGCCGGTGACTTCGACCACGACCTGAAGTGGCAGGTCGTAACTCGTGACCGGGCAACCTACTTCGAGGAGATGGAGTTCGTTCGACTGCCGGGACACACGCCCGGCCTGTTGGGCGTGAAACTGGACATCGACGGCTACGGGACCGTGATTTTCGCCGGTGACCAGGCTTACGCGCGGGCGAACTACGACGACGAACAGCCGCTGGGCGCGGGACTGCTCTGGAGCAGACAGCACTGGCAGGAGAGTCTCGCACTCGTCAAAGAGCTCCAACGAACACACGGCGCCGAGGTGTTCGTCGGCCACGACAGCGACGACACCGACCGACTCGCGGATGGACTACCCTAGTTGTCGGCGATAACGGCTCGATACCGTCGGCCCGCGTCGGTGTCGGCACCGAGTTCGTCACGGATGCGCTCGGAAATCCACGAGCCACCGGTCCGTGGCGTTCCGGCCGGAGTGCCCGCGAACCCGTCCCGAAGGTCGTCTGGAAGATACCGTTCGTAGACAGGCAATCGCTCGTGTAACGGCACCCCGGCCTCCTCGGCAATCGTTTCAAGATGGTCGAGCGCGGGCCACTTGTAGTCGGGATTGATGTGGTCGTCAGTCACCGGCGAGACGCCGCCAAGGTCGTCGATGCCGCAGTCGGTAACCTCTCCGGCGGGCGCGAGATTCGGCGGCACCTGCAGTGAGACGTCCTCGGGGAGGGCGTCCCGAGCCATCGCAACCGTCCGCCGGAGGGTGTCGAGGTCGGGTTCGCCGCCGCGCCAGCGCTCGTTCTCGACGACTGGCTGGACGATGACCTCCTGAATGTGGCCGTAGCGCTCGTGAAGGTTGCGGATGACGAGCAGGCTCTCGGCGCGGTCACGCCAGTCCTCGCCGATGCCGACGAGAATACCGGTCGTGAAGGGGACGCCGAGTTCGCCAGCCGTCTCAATAGTCTGGATGCGTTGTTCGGGTGTTTTCACGCGCTTACCGCTGTGGGCAGCCACGTCGGCGGTTGTTTCGAGCATCACGCCCATACTCGCGTTCAAGTGCGCAACTGTCTGCATCTGTTCGCGGGTCTGGTCGCCGGGGTTGGCGTGGGGAAGCAGCCCCTCATCCAGTGCAATCTCACAGGCCTCGGCGAGATAGCTATGAATCGTCTCGTGACCGTACTCGGCGAGTTGGTCGTAGATCTGTGTGTAGCGGCCGTCGGGGTCGTCGCCGAAGGTGAAGAGTGCCTCCGTACAGCCAGCGTCGGCCCCGTCGCGGACGATTTCTCGGATGTCTCTGGGCGACAGCAGCGACGCTTCGCCGGGCGGGTCGAAGTACGTGCAGTAGGTGCAGGTGTACCGGCAGGCAGTCGTCAGCGGGATGAAGACGTTCCGGGCAAACGAAAGGTGCTCGGCAGGGTCGACGTCAGCCGGTCGGACAGCTACAAGCTCGTCAACTTCCCCGCGCTGAATGTCGATAGCGTCAACGCTCACAACAACCAGTAACGACCAGACGCTCAAAGAGGTCACGAAAACGGGCCAGCCATGGGAGTAGGGCTGACCACTGCGCCAAGAGCGGTGGAGCCTGGCACGATTGTGGGTGCGCGGCGCGAGACACGTACCCGTACACGGGTCGGCCCGTGCACACAATGCTACGGCCTTCCATGCTAAAAACTTTCTTGCCGCGTCAGACAGGTGTCAGCCGGCCTTACTGTCGAACAACGGTACAGCGACCGTCGCTCGTCTCGACCTCGAAGCCGGCGTCACGCAGCCAGTCTGCAGCCGAACCGTCGCCGTGAAGTAACACTTCGGCAAAGTCCGTCCGCCGGTCCACATCGACGGCAAACCGGAACGAGTCGAGTGTCTGCACAGTCGCTCCACACTCACTCGCACGGTCGCAGTGTTTCTGGTAGGAGCCATCGTGATAATCCACGCGAAACTCCGGATGGCGAGTACAGAGTGCGTTCGTGCCGCCGCCAAGTCCCGGCGCGAGGACGACATCACCGTCGGCCCCGACCAGGCGCTCGACAGTCTCTCCGGTCACCAGCGGCAGGTCAGCCATCACCACCGCCGCTGGCGTCGTCGATTCGAGAACGGCGTTGACGGCCTCGGTGAGCGGGCGTTCGTCGACGACGACCCGACAGGACCGGTCAACGTCGGCAGTGCTGAGCACAGTTGGCTGCTGTCCGGCGGCCCGAACCGCAGCCAGCGCGTCAGACAGCATCGCTGTAGCGAACGCGCGGCGCTGGTCGGGTGAAAGAATAGAGGAGAGGCGGGTGTTTGGCTCGCGCGGGTCGAACGGAATGAAAACGTCCATCGCCTACTGGAGTTTGTTCGTGTTCCGTGAGCGCTGGCTGTAGAGGTAGTAGCCACCGCCAGCGAGCAGCAGCAGGATAACGACACCTGCGCCGACGAACAGCAGGGTCTGGGTCTGTTCGCTGCTTTCGGCATTGTTAATGACCGATTCGGATTCAGAGATAGACTGTTCAAATTCGCCGCTGTTGTACAGCGTTCGGGCAGATGAGAGTTCATCGCTGTCCTCGCCAGCGATCTCAGACGCCTCGTTGAGCTTGTTGCGGGCCTCTCGGCTCTGCTCGGTGTATCGCTGAACGTTCCACGTCTCGATGACGCCGCTTGCGCTATCGTTGACGCGGACAGCCACGAACGACTCCTGTTCGGGGTTCTCGTAGCTGTACTGCTCGACTTCCGGCACCGAGCCGCTGACTTCGATTTCGACTTCGTTGATACCCTCTCTGTCGAGGGTGAGTTCGGCACTGCCCTGACCGCTGGTCTGAATCTGCTCGCCAGAGACCGTCGTGGCAGTGATGGTGATACCAGCACCGTCGAACTCAGAGTCGACAACGAGCGTCCAACCTGGGTTCCGCTCGGCGAACGGCTCCTCCATAACGACCGTTGCCGTCTGCTGTTGGCCGACTTCCATCTCGTCGCTGACGCCGCTATCGTCAAACGAGAAGGCTGCTGCTGTCCCGGCCGTCCCGAGTGAGACGGTGAGCAATACCGCTAAAACGATGACCTCAGAAGAGTGGGTCCAGTTCATCTTCATCATCTTCGACAAGGGCCTCTAAATTCTCTTCGCTCTCGTCCTGGATTTCGTCGATATTTTCTTGGGCTTCGATCGCGATCTGCTGGAGCTCTTTGATACGGGGCACGTTGTGCACACCTGATAGGAGCACGGCGGCGGCGACGTTGGGTTCGTCGATCGGGTAGTCACCGCCACGAACTTCCATACTACCGGTCTGGTCTTCGAGCCACTTCCGGCCGCGCTCGATTCCCTTCCGGTTGAGATGTTTCGGTGGGCCAGAAACCACGAGGAGGGCACGCTCTGCGCCTTCGATCTCACAGGGCAGTGTCAGTCGGCCAAGCGCCGCCTTCCGGACCAGTGAGGTGATCCGGTTGGTGGTGTTCGCCGATTCGATGTTGTCGTCGTCACCCTTGAACCGCGAGAGAAGCCCCCCAGAGCCGGTCGTTTCGACACCTTCGGCGTCGTAACCGACCGTCGAAACGCCGCCGCCGGAGAGCGTATTGATAATCTCCGAGGAGTCGACGACGCTCTCGGCGACGTTGTCGCCGGAGCCAACTTCGCCGGCCCCGAATAGCACGCCAAAGCGTCGAACAATCTCGTCGTTAATCTCCTCGTAGCCGCCCTCGACCGACTCGCCGGTCTTTCGCCACGCGTCGTTGTCGAAAACCAGCAGGTTGTCGACTTCGCGGACGAACGTCTGGAAGGAGCGGGCTGCGTTGAGCGTGTAGATACCACCCTCGTCGCTGCCCGGGAGGACGCCCAGTCCGTAGACTGGTTCGGTGTAGATCCGTTTGAGGTGTTTCGCCAGCACCGGCGAACCGCCGGAGCCAGTCCCGCCGCCGAGTCCGGCGACGACGAGGAAGGCGTCGATTTCGTGAACAGGGATGTTGTCGATTGCACCCTGCACCTCGTCGATATCCTCTTCGGCGATTTCCGCGCCGAGTTCGTTGTCTGCACCCACGCCGTGGCCTTTCACCCGAGCCTGTCCGATCAGGACTCGGTTGTCCTCGGGGATGTGTTCGAGGCCCATCAGGTCCGCCTTCGCGGTGTTGACCGCGATTGCAGAGCGGACGATGTTGCTGCCCGTGAGCTCGTCGTACTCGATAAATTTGTCGACGATTTTCCCACCCGCCTGTCCGAAACCGATCATCGCTAATTTCATGTCTGGCTTTAGGCGAAACTATACCATCGTACACATAAGTGTTTTCCCCGAGATATCGCTTGGCGGAACGGTTATCGAACGTACATCAACCTTGTGGCCAGTTTAGATGTTGCAGGAAACTCAGGGACAGCACTGGGACAGCAGCCGCCGCGTCAGTGTACACCGAGATACGACGCAAGCGTGGTCAACTCCGCGGACTCGACCCCGAACGCTAATATGTCATTTTCCGAAGTAGTGTTGTCGAATTTCAGCGAGCGATACTGGTCCGGTCCCATCGGGAATCCGGGAATTGCACCTGCAATGTTCAGCCCGATTCCGGCCAGCGACATCGGCACGGAGACGATTTTGACCGACTTGCCCTCTGCCCGCCGGACGAGTTTCGCCACCTCGGCGAGTTCGAGTTGTTCTGGCCCGCCGATTTCGTACGTCTCGCCGATATGTTCGTCAGAATCGATGCTGTCGGCGAGCATCCCGACGAGGTCATCGACGTGGATGGGCTGGAACTTCGTCTTGCCCCCGCCGGGCAGCGGCGCGACCCCCGGCGGAGTGAGTTTTCGCGTAAAAGAGAGAAACTCGCCGCCGTCGCCGAAGACGACCGAGGGCCGGAAGATGGTCCAGTCCAGTTCCGAGTCGCGGACCAACGTTTCGGCCTGCCCTTTGGCGCGGATGTAGTGTGTCGGTCCGTCAGGGTCGGCACCGAGCGCGCTCAACTGGACGAAGTGGTCGACGCCGTGTTCCTCGGCCGCGCGCAGGCAGTTCTCGGTCCCGCCGCGGTGCAAGCGGTCGTGCATCTCGTTGCCGCCCTTTGGCTCGAACAGCGGGGAGAGTGCAACCAAGTTGTAGACGACGTCCTGACCCTCGAAGGCCGGTTCGATGGAGTCGTAGGCGGTCACGTCGCCCATCGCCGTCTCGACGCCCTCGGGGAGGGGTTCGTCGTCTGGACTCCGAGAGAGTACCGTCACGTCGTGGCCCCGGTCAAGCAGTTCCTCGCTCAGGTACGTGCCGATGAATCCGCTGCCGCCGACGAGAAGTACGTTCATATCCGGAGTTGGGTTCGCGGGCGAATAAAGCTACCAGTCTTGTACCGTCCGATAAACACATATAGATGTAGCTCAAAGGAGAAATATGGATTTCTGGGTGCCGTCTGCGGTGGGACTGGCCGTGGTCAACGTCGCACTGTTGACCGTTCTCGGCAGTATCTGGCTCCAGAACTACCGGAAGTTCCGGACGAACCTGTTGCTCGGGCTGTTGCTGTTTGCCGGGGTACTGGCGGTCGAGAACCTCGTCGCAATCGGCGCGTACCTCTCGACAGAGATGATCTACGCCAGCGGAAAAACCGCGATGATTGCCATCGTCGGGCTCCGTGCCCTGCAGTTCGTCGCAATCAGCTTCCTGACCGTCGTCACGCTCTTTCCCTCGGGGAGTATCCTCAACTCGTTGCGCAGACGGCCGCGCAGCGAGCAGTCCTGACCTCAGTCGAGGTGTTCGGTAATCGTCTCGAACTCTTCTTCGTGGTGCTCGAACCGGTCAGTGAGAAAATACAGTTCGCCGTAGTCGTTGCCACCGGGTTCGACGACATCGTGGTCTTCGAGCATATCGAGGTGGTGGCGAACGCTGTTGTAGCCGATGTCGAGGTTGTCGGCGAGTTGGTTCGCGTTGCGTGGCCTCTGTTGAAGAAGGCGGATAATCCGGGCGCGGTTTTCACCGCCTCTCGTCCCGGCAATCAGGTACCACAGCGCCTTCTCCATCTTGTAGGGGGTGAGTGCCGGATAACATAAATCTGCCCGGGTTCGGGAAACAGCGTGGAATTCTAGACGGAGTTCAAACAATGCCTTTTACTATTGAGTTCATCTGTGCAGGTATATCAGGGAGTGAACGGCGACGGATTGGGGGTGTGTGCTAATGGGTGCACTCGAAACAGGGCTGTTGACGGTCGGCGCGAGCCGGATACTCTTAGTCGGTGCCGCGGGCGGACTCGCAGTCGTCGGCGTCCAGACCGCACGAACCGACACCGGCCCGGTCGGACGACCGTTCGGAGCGCTACTGGGACTGTTAGCCGCCACGGCGCTGTGTCTCGGCGTCACCGCCGGGTCGGGAACCCTGAACAAAATCATCTGGCTGGGGACGAACCTCGCGATTCCGGCCGCTGTGTTGGCGGTGAGCTGTCGGTACTACGGGATAACGCTGTTTCGTTCGCGCCCGCGAGCGGCGGCTGTCGTGGTGCCGCTGGTGGTCGGCGGTGCCGGGAGTCTGTTGCTCATCCTCGGCACGCCGCGACAGAGTCCGGGCGCAACCGCGCCTGTCGAGGCACTCGCTGGGTTCTCTCCGCAAGTCTACGAGGCGGCGTCAATCCTCGGGCGGATGGGACGGTACTACGCGTTCGCGCTAGTCGCCGCCGCCGTCGGTATCGTGGTCGTGAACGTCCTCAGATACGACCACATCGATGTGCGACTCGCGGCCGCGTTCGCCTTCGTCGGCGGCTGGCCCTGGGTCGGGAACTTCGTCGTACCCGAGGTGACGGCCGCGTTCGGCGCGGCGACATCCTTCGGCGTGCTCGCCGGCGGGTATCTGAGCAGCCTGGTCGTGGCCGGGTTGATTGTCGGCCCACTCAATCTGTTTGCTTCCTCGCCGGCGGCCGGCAACATCGGTCCCGAACGCGTGCTCGACTCGATGGTCGACCCGGTCGTCATCACAGACGACGGCGGCCAAATTCTCCGGGTCAACGCCGCCGCGTGTGAGACGTTCGGGACGACACCGGCGAACGCTGTCGGCAACTCACTGTCGTCGCTTCTGGGCCGACAGTCAGAGGAGTTGGACGAGGCTGGGCCAGTCAGCCTCGACACTGTTGTTGGCATGCGGGAGTTCTCGGTCATGTGTTCGTCGGTCACCGACGGCACCGTGGACCGCGGGACAGTATTCGTCATGCGAGACGTGACACGCCGACAGAGCCGCCAGCAACGACTGGAGGTGCTCAACCGCGTCCTGCGGCACAATCTCCGCAACGACGCGACGAGTATCATCGGGCGGGCCCAGCTCATCGAGGAGGGGGCCGGCGGCGCAGAATCCGCACAGGAAATCGTCGAGACGACGCGTGACCTCG
>JAQCNR010000068.1 GCA_028274925.1 Halovenus sp. | reverse complement strand
CCCCGGCGAAGAGTCTGCGTCAGGATTCGTACAGAACCCGCCGGACAGAGTCTATCTCCCTTCACACCAGGATGGGATGGCGATGTTGCCGATGCAGCGCGCCGGGGACTTCCGGGTGATGCCACACTGGACCTACCCGCATACCTTCTGGCTCACCCGTGGTGAGGAGACGACCCGCGAAGACCCCGGTGGGCAGTCACTGCACTTTATGTTCGCAGTCTCGGACGGCCAGACTGGGCAGTTACTCCCGGTCAACGTTGCCGGGCCGATGCGTGTCTACCGTGACGGCACACAGGTCGGCCGGCCGGGTCGACCATGGCCGATGATTTCCCAGGGAATGGGCTTTCACTTCGGCGACAACCGACAGTTCGCCACCGCTGGCTACGACGGCGACCAGCCCGAGCCCGGTAGCTACGAGATCGAGATGCAGTTGCGACCCGCAAACGCTCGCAAGACCGGCGCGTTCGCGGGTCGATTTACCGAGCCGAAAACGATTCAGTTCAGCTTCGAGTTCGAGCAGTCCATGCTCGACATGATAAACCAGCGCACACAGACGTACGACAGAGACCGCTGGGGTGAGGCCACCGCCGCCGAGTCGATGCGAGAGAGTATGATGAGCGGGATGGAGATGGAAATGCCGGGAATCGGGCTTCCGAGGGCAGCGGAGTATCCTGGCGAACTGCTCGGGCAGTCGGCCGACGGGTCGTTGCCGACCAGCCACGACGCCGCCTTCGTCGTGAGTTATCTCGAAGAGTCACGACTGTCCGACAGTGACAGCGGCTATCTGGCCGTCTCGCCGCGGACGCCGTACAACCAGGTTCCACTGCCGGAGATGACTCTCTCCGTGGAAGGTGCAATCGAAGGTGAACTGACCCAGACACTCGACGACGAACTTGGCCACCACTACGGTCTGCCGGCAACTCTCGGTCCCGACGCGTCGCTTGACATCGTCGTCGACGCACCGCCACAGGTCGCCCGTCACCGTGGCTACCAGACCGCGTTCCTCGACATGCCCCCGGTGAGTATCCAGCGATGACGGGTCACAACGGCTGTGCGTCCAGACCGCCAGTCTGCAAAGGGGTCGTACGCCGACAGCGACAAGGAAATATATGATGGACATCTCACGACGGCGGCTGCTCGGCGGCTGTCTCGCCGGCGGCATCGCGCTGGCTGGCTGTACGAGTTCCAGTCCCGAGTCTGGGAGCGGAACTGACGACGACTCCGACGGCACCGCGGAGGGGCCACAGGTCGGTGAGACAACGCTGAGTTCGTCGTTCCCCGTGGAAATCTACGAGGGCAACTCAGACACACGCCTCGTCCAGATTCACTGGCACGGCGAACTCTCGAACAGCCACTGGCATCAACAGCCCATGGAAGTCCCACAGGGCCGCTGGACCTCCTACGACGTTCGTGTGTATAACCAGGACGGCGACCCGATTCCCCTCGGCGAGGGCGCGCAGTTCTCGCTCGCAATCAGCCCAACGGCGGAGACCCAACCTGACCTGATCGAGTTCGATATCGCGGGCCGGACCCTCGACGCCAACGGGCAGAAGACTGGGCTGGGCGAGTACAGACTCGAACTGGTCGACGGAGAGCAGGTGCTGTGGGTCGCGCCGCTGTTACAGATAGAAGTTATCTAACCGCGCTGTTCGAGGATGCGGTCGATGATTCGCCCGCTAGAGAGGAGTTCGTCTGCGCCCGCTGCCCGGCCGGAGACGCGCTCGACAGCGCAGTCAAGTCCGCGGTCGGCGAGTTGGCTTTCGAGTTTCTCGATATCGTGGTGCTGGTCGTGCCCCAGCGCAATAACCGCAGGGTCAATCTCCTCGATTGGGACGAAGATATCGTCGGGGTCACCCAACCGGGCGTCGTCGACGGGGTCGAGTGCCTCAACCATCTCGACGCGCTGTCGTTCGGGGACAACAGGCGCGGCTTTGTGTGTCACGTTCGTCTCGCGGGCGACGATGACGTGGAGGCGGTCACCCATAGCTTTGGCTTCTCGGAGATAGTGAACGTGGCCGGGGTGAAGGATATCGAAGGTTCCCTGTGCAACGACTTGCCTCATTGGCACTCACCGGGTGGCCCCCGTGGCGTTGCTGTGGTGTGGTCGTCGTCCGAAATAGACTCCGTACCGTCGGGACAGAGTCCCCGAAGGCGTCGCATAGCCGTCAGTCGGGACTGCCGCCTTCTAAGCGTTCCGAATCGAAGAGTAAAAACCTGACAGCGTCGTAGATGGTGCATATGTCTACACCCAATGGTACCGGGGAGGACGGTACCGACCTTGATCGCTCCACTGTCGTCTACGATCTCGATTCTCAGTGTGGCGTAGAGGACGTTGAAACAGGTAACAAGTATCACGCGACAGTCAACGGCGTTGTCGAATACGGTGTTTTCGTCGATATCTCCGAGCAGCTCTCTGGGCTCGTCCATAGCTCGAATCTTATCGGCACCTACGACGTTGGTGAGGAGCTAATCGTCGAACTCGACGCAGTTCGAGAGGACGGCGATATCAGCTTCGTCGAAGTGCAGGTCGCCGAGTACGAGACAGAACCGGTCGGTCCGGGGACTCGTGCAGCGACCGTTGATTTCGAGGAGATAGCTGGCGAACAGGCCCATCTCGACGGGCAGGCCGTCCAGATCAAACAGACTGGCGGCCCGACGATTTTCCAGGTCCGCACACCGAACCGAGTTGTTCCGTGTGCCGCCTTCGAGGAGGCCGGCGTCCGAGCGTACCCTGGCGTCGAACTGGACGACTACGTTCGTGTGACCGGCACTGTCGAACAGCGCGACGGCGCATACCAGCTCGAAGTCGACAACCTGAGCGTGCTCTCGGGCGAGGCAGCCGAGCAGGTCGAAGACGAACTCACGAGCAGTGACGCGATTGGTGCTGCCGACGTCGAGCCGCTGGTCGAGTGGCCTGCCTTCGAGAAACTCCGTGACGACCTCTCGGCGGTGGCGACACGGCTGCGAGAAACTGTGCTCTCGGGCCGCCCAATCAGGATTCGCCACCACGCTGACGGTGACGGACTCTGTGCGAGCGTCCCGCTGCAGTACGCACTCGAACGGTTCATCGAGCAGACGTGGGAGGACCCCGAGGCACCGCGCCACCTGCTGAAACGACTGCCAAGTAAAGCCCCGTACTACGAACTCGAAGACGTGACGCGGGACCTCAACTTCGCGCTGGAGAACCGCAATCGACACGGCCAGAAGCTCCCCCTGTTTCTGATGCTCGACAACGGGAGTACCGAAGAGGACACGCCGGCCTACGAGAACCTCGCACACTACGACGTGCCGATTCTCGTGGTCGACCACCACCACCCGGACCCGGACGCAGTCCAGCAGTTCGCCGAACACCACGTCAACCCGTACCTGCACGACGAGGATTACCGAATCACGACTGGGATGATGTGTGTCGAGACTGCACGGATGATCGACCCAGATGTCACCGACGAACTGCGACACGTCCCGGCCGTTGCCGGGATTGCCGACCGCTCGGAGGGCGAGGCGATGGACGAGTATCTCGAGTTGGCAGCAGAAGAGGGCTACGAGACGCCAGACCTTCGGGACATCGGTGAAGCACTCGATTACGCAACCTACTGGCTCCGATACAACGACGGTCGGGAGTACATCAACGACCTCCTGAATGTCAACTGTGATGACCGTGACCGACACGAGCGCGTGGTCAACCTTCTCAGCGAGCGGGCCGCCCGCGACGTCGACAACCAACTCGACGCGGCGATGCAACACGTTACTGAGGAAGACCTCGACAACGGCGCACGCCTCTTCCGGATCGACGTGGAGAACCACGCCCGTCGATTCACTTACCCGGCACCCGGAAAGACGACCGGCAAGATTCACGACAGGAAAGTCGCCGAGACTGGTGACCCAGTCATCACCATCGGATTCGGTCCCGACTTCGCAGTGCTGCGGTCCGACGGCGTCCGTCTGGACATTCCGGAGATGGTCGCAGAACTGAAGGAGGACGTGGAGGGCGCAGGCGTCAGCGGCGGCGGCCACCTCGTCGTCGGGTCGATCAAGTTCGTCAGCGGAATGCGCGAGGAAGTTATCGAAGCGCTCGTCGAGAAGATGGCCGAGGCCGAAATCGACGAAGAACTCGGAAGTTCGGCCGTGACGCCCGAAGAAGCCTGAGCTACTCGGGACGTTTTTGAAGACTACCTGCGAAAAAGCGCCAGTGGCGGCTCTTACTGCTCGGTTTCGTTCTGTTCGGTTTCGTTGCCGCTCGATTCACTCTCGATTTCTTGGTACTCGACGGTAACTCCGCGTGCGACCGGCTGGAGGAGATAACTTCCCGACTGGCCGCGTTTGACCGGCGTGAAGTCAGCCGTGAACGTCGTCCGAGTGTTCGCCCGAATCTCGAAGGCCTTGTTGAACTTCAGCGGTGCGTTGCCGGGGACTTCGACGGTCGCTGATTCGCCGTTGTCCAGCGTCGCCTCGACGCCGTCGGTGTCCAGTTGCATGTAGGAGTACTCGTCTACCGCGAGTTCGCGCTCGTCGATCAGTTGGGTATGCTCACCCTGCAGTTCGACGAGGTCAGCCTCCTGTGGCTCGTCAAACTCGATGTACTCGCGGCCGTCCTCCTCGCTCTCGCCGTCCATTTCGTCCTCACCGTCTTCAGTCATCTCGCCGTCTGCTGTGCCGTCCGCAGTCTCGTTCTCGGAGTCGTCTGTGCTCTCCCCGTCTTCTTCGGCGGGAGCAAGCCAGATGCCGACAATCGTGACGACACAGGACTCGAAGTCTGCGATGTCGCCAGGCTGGTCGGTTACGGCTGTCGCGAGTGTTCCTGTTGCTGCTGCAGTGCCACCGGAACAGCCCGCAAGACCGGCGACGCCTGCTGCACCGAGACCTGCGAGATACGTCCGTCTATCCAAATTATAGTCTGTCATAGTATCAGTTAGTTGAGTTTGAAGCGGATAACCGTTGGTAATTATGCCGGGACGTTAGCGGGAGCCTCCGTCTCGTTGCTGTCGTCCATTTCCTCGTCGTCGCTCATTTCTTCGTCGCTCATCTCTTCGCCGTCATCGTTCCCAGCGTCCTCGCTCGTGTCCGCGGACGAGTCGACGATGCTCGAGATGGTTTCGCCGAGGTTGGCAATCGTGTCGTTGAGGAACGACTCGATTGCGTTGTGAATTTCGCTCACGTGGTCGGGGACCTGTTCGGGAAGCCCGTCACTCGGGCCAACGCTGTTCGAGCGGTCTGCAGCGTTGGAGCCATTCTCTGTGCTGCCCGCCTGTGCAGGCATGTCACTGTCCGCGTTCTCGGCTGGGGCGTCTGCGTCGTCTGGACCCTGTGACATTGCTTCGTCCGGAGTCTGTTCGGTCGATGCGTTCTCTGCGCCCATTGCGCCCGGGTCGGCCGCACTGACGGCGGCAACGCCGCCGAGCAGTAGTGCCGACACCGCTGCGATCGTCAGTAGCTTTCGTGCGCTCATTGCATCCGACTCTGGGTGAGACAGCCACAAAAGGGGGAAGATGGTTCTCGAAATTGAACCGTTCAGGACCGAATGGACCGATTTAAACGGATTTAAACGATTCACCGGCCATCTCGTAAACGGACGCAAACGGACGAACCGAACGCGGCGTCAGTTTGGACCCAAGTCGGGGTTTGGTAGCACTCACCCGCGCGGGCCAGCCTCGGCCTCGAATCCGATCTGGCGGGCACCGGCCGCGGTGAGCACCACCGTGAGCGCGACTGCGCCGAGCAGGCCGACTGGGACGCGTCGCTCAGTATCGGGCGGACCTGTTGCGGCGGTCCAATCTGTGGCGAAGACCTGCCCAAAGTAGCCAGCTACGCCGTCGCTGTCGATCAGCAACGCCACCTCTCGGTTGCGCCGAAAAGAATTGTTGTTCCAATTGAGACTTCCGACGACTGTCGTTTCACCGTCGACAAGTATCCCCTTCGCGTGTATCTTCTCGAAGCGGTCCTCAGGGTCAGCGACCCGGACGGTGAGTGGAAGCTCCTCCGTAGTTGCCCGGTCGTTGAGTCGCTGGGCGAGGCGTTCGTTCTCGGCCTCGACGTACCACGCGCCACTCAGCAGGATCTGGACCTCGACACCACGTCGTGCGGCGTCGAGCACTGTTTGTAGGAGTGGAAACGCCGGGTCGATGGACATCTGCTCGATCCGGATTCGTTCAGTGGCGTTGTCGAGCAGTCTCCGAAGCCGACGCTCTGCGTTGTCTGGCGCGAGCAACAATTCAGTGCGCTCTACGTCGAACGACTGTGGTTGAAAATTGGTCGGATACTCCGTCGTCGGGGGTCGGTCGTCGTCACCTTGGGGTACGGTGGATTGCCAGTCTACTGCGTCAACCCAGCCTCGGTCAGCGTGAAAGGTGTCGTTGAGTGCGCGAACAATGCGGTCCTGTCCAGTAATTACGGCCCAGCCACGGCTAGAGTGGCCACCGAGGCCGCTGGGCTTCCAGTTTTCTGTGGCGACGAGCGCGCGGCGGTCGACGATTGCGTATTTCGCGTGATGGAACCGCATCCTCGCCCGCGGCCCGTCGATTACTCGCAGGTCGACGCCGGCGCGAGAGAGCTCCGTGAGAGCAGCCCCAGCCGATTCGCTGAGGCCACCTGCGGGAGAGCCATCGAGCAAGATTTCGACAGAGACGCCGCGGTCCCGTGCTGCAAGCAATGTGTCGACCACCGCGTCCGAGGAGAGTGTGTAGCCAG
>JAQCNR010000060.1 GCA_028274925.1 Halovenus sp. | reverse complement strand
CACCGCCTCGACAGCAGACACGCTCGGCCTGTCAACGCTCGAAGCCAACGCCTGTGACACGCCGGTTGTCGCCGCCGACGCGCCGCCGTTTGACCGGACAATCGGTGTCAACAACGGCCGCCGGTACGAACCGGGCAACGTCACCGAAGCCGCCGAGGCAGTCGAGGAGTGTATTCGAACCGACCGCGATACGCGGGGTGCAATCGAACAGTACAGCGTCGACCGGACGATCAACCAACTCGAAACGCTGTACGGCGGGCTCTGCAACGATGACCTCGACAGCGTGGAACTGGACTGAATTACTTTCACCCCGCTCTGGTAACGCCTTTAGGCAGCGGTGGCGTACGGGTGAGACATGACGCGGATTCTGCATACGGGCGACACTCATCTGGGCTACCAGCAGTACCACCTGCCCGAGCGCCGCGAGGACTTTCAGCAGGCGTTCGAGCAGGTGGCTGCCGACGCAATTGCCGAGGATGTCGACGCTGTTGTTCACGCTGGCGACCTCTTTCACGACCGGACGCCCCGACTGTCTGATATCATGGGCGCGCTAACAGTACTCCGAGACCTCGACGACGCCGGGGTTCCGTTTCTCGCCGTCGTGGGCAATCACGAGGGAAAACGCTCGCAGCAGTGGCTCGACCTCTTCGAGTCGATGGGACTGGCCACACGACTGGGTGCGGAGCCAGTCCGTATCGACGACGTTGCCTTCTACGGGTTAGATTTCGTCCCGCGGTCGAAACGCGACTCGCTCGAACACGAGTACGAACCGCACGACGCCGAGCACACTGTCCTGGTCTCGCACGGACTGTTCGAGCCATTCGAGCACGGCGACTGGGACGCCCGAGAAATTGCACAATCCGCCACTGTCACCTTCGACGCGATGCTGGTCGGCGACGACCACGAGGCAAAGCAGAAACAACTCGACGAGACGGGAACCTGGCTCACGTACTGTGGGTCGACCGAGCGAGCGAGTGCCTCGGAGCGCGAAGCGCGTGGTTATAACCTCGTCACATTTGGTGATACGGTCGACATCCGGCGGCGCGGACTGGACACGCGCGAGTTCGTCTTTCTCGACGTAGAGTTGCGACCGGAGGAGGGCAGCGAGCAGGTCCGCGAGCGAATCGACCAGCACGACGTTGCGGATGCAGTCGTCATCGTCACACTCACCGGGGACGGCGAGCAGGTGATGCCCGCCGGAATCGAGGAGTACGCCGCCGACCAGGGAGCGCTCGCGACACGGGTCAACGACCAGCGAGAGTTCGACGACGAAACAGACGTTGAGGTGTCGTTTGCCGACCCGGACGAGGCTGTCGAGCAGCGCATCTCCGACCTCGGACTCAGCCCTGCGGCCCGTGACCTCGACGAGACGATTCGGGCGAGCAAAGTCGCAGACTCGAACGTCGCTGACGCTGTCGAGCGCCGGGTCGAGACGTTCATCGAAGACGCCGACTCGGGAGCGTTCGACACGGCCGAGGATTCGGGAGCAGAATCGAGCACGGAACAGACTGACGAATCGCCAGAGAGCGATGAGGACGCCGC
>JAQCNR010000058.1 GCA_028274925.1 Halovenus sp. | reverse complement strand
TATCGTAGGTGGGACTTTCTGGCTGTCCACAGCCACACACCCAACCTGTTCTGACAAAACAAAACCCCACACTCATCTCGCCGCACCGAACCGCTTTTTGCCTCGCCAGCGCAAGCAGCGACAGATGGACGTACTGCTCGTCGGTGCCGGCGCAATGGGCCGCTGGCTCGGCACTGTGCTCACCGAGAGTTCTCGCCCAGCCAGCGTCTCGGTGCTCGACACCAACGCCGAGTTAGCACGCGAGACTGCCGACGCTATCGACGGAACTGCAGTCACCCTCGAGACAGTCTCGACGGTGGACCTCGTCTGTATTGCTGTCCCGATTCCCGCCGCTGCCGACGTAATCGCAGAGTACGCCGACCACGCCAACCGCGCGATTCTCGATGTCACTGGCACGATGGCGACGCCCGTCGTGGCGATGGCCGACCACGCGCCCGAGGCCGAACGCCTCAGCCTGCATCCGCTCTTCGCACCAGAGAACGAGCCCGGAAATATTCCTGCAGTCATCGATTCCGGGGGACCGCTTACCGACGATGTGCTGGGTGCGCTGGAAGCCAGAGACAACGATGTCTTCGAGACGACTGTCGAGGAACACGACAAGGCAATGGAAACAGTGCAGGCACAGACCCACGCTGCCATCCTCGCCTTCGGATTGAGCGCGGAGTCGGTCCCCGAGCAGTTCCAGACACCCGTCTCGGCAGCGTTGACCGACTTAGTCGAGCAGGTCACCGGCGGAGAGAGTCGCGTCTACGCCGACATCCAGTCTGCGTTCGATGGCGCTGCGGACGTCGCCGACGCCGCCCGACAACTCGCCGACGCCGACGACGCGGAGTTTGACCGACTGTACGAGGCAGCGCGGCTATCCGACACGGACGGCAGTGAGTGAGCATGGACGACACACAACGGAAACAAGTACACGACAACGCGAAGTATCTCAGAGAAGTTCGACCAATCGACCCCGAAGAAATTCACGAGTACGTCGACGGCCAGCCACACCCGGCGGCCGTCCGACAGGTGCTCAGGGAGTCGGCAGTAGAACTTGGATTGCTCGAACGCGATGACGGGAGCTTCGAACCGGCCCCAGACGAGCCAGTTTCTGTTTCCTTCGAGGGAGTCGACGCGCTCCCCCAAGAGATTGCCTTGGCCCTCGAAGAGCAACTACTCGACGCCTTCGGCCCGGGCTGGCCCGACGGGACCGACGGCGACCGCCTGCGAGCGACGATTCGAGATTTCAAACAGCAGTATCTCAGCGGCGGCGAGGTGACCTACGACGAGGTGACGGCACTGGGCTACGCGATTTACCACCTGCCAACGTACTTCGCGGCGACCCAGCACGTCCTTGCTGATCTGGCGGCTGATGGGCTGCTGTCGGGGTCACTCCGCGTGCTCGATGTCGGGGCTGGCGTCGGCGGCCCAGCGCTGGCACTGGACGCGCTGTTGGCCGACGCGCTGGTCGAATACCACGCAATCGAACCCAGCGAGGCCGCCGACGTTCTGGAAGAATTGCTTGCCGAGACTGGACGGAACTTCCACCCGACTATCCACCGCGAGCGCGTCGAGAGTGCCGACGTCGATGGAGAGTTCGACCTGATTCTCTGTGCGAACGTGCTCTCGGAACTCGACGACGCCGAGGCAGTCCTGCTGGAGTTGTTCGAGTCACTGTCTCCGGACGGCACACTCTGTGCCATCGCGCCAGCCGACCGCAACACAGCAATCGACCTCCGGCAGCTAGAGCGGGCCGTCGAACGCGAGAGGGGCGCAACGATCTACGGGCCGACGGTTCGACTGTGGCCTCACGAACGCCCCGAGAGTACCTCGTGGTCGTTCGACCGCAAACCAGACCTGGACGTTCCGGGGTTCCAGCGCCGACTCGACGAGGGCGAGCGCACGCCAGAGTTCGAGGAGCGCGACAGTGACCGCGAACGCGGCGACGGCGAGTTCATCAATGTCGACGTACAGTACGCGTACTCACTGCTACGTCGCGACGGAACTCGCGCTCTCGATATCGACCTCACCGGCGGTCGCTTCGCGAAACTGGCCGAGAGCGAGAAACACGTCACCGACCGAATCGACCTGGCTGGCGTCAAACTGAGCCACGACCTCGCCGAGGGCGGCAACCCACTCTTTCTCATCGGCGACGGAAGCGAGATGGTCGACCACTTCGCCGTGTTGACCAGAGAGACGCTGCTGAACGGAGATTTAAGCGAAGCCGACTACGGTGACTTTCTCCAGTTCGAGAACGTGCTCGTGCTGTGGAACGACGACGAGGCAGCGTACAATCTGGTTGTCGATGACGAAACTATCGTCGAGGGGCTGCCAGATTAGTCGTCTGGTTGGCTGACATCAAGAGAGCGGAGCCTTGAAAGTCGCGCCCGCCTGAAAGTTGGTATGAACGATTTCGATATTCTCGTGACGAACGACGACGGGATCGACTCCCCCGGCTTCCACGCGCTGTACGAGGGGCTCTCTGAGGTTGGGTCGGTGACCGCCGTCGCGCCGGCAGACGACCAGAGTGCTGTGGGCCGGACAGTCTCACAGAGCGTCACTGTCGAGGACCACGAACTCGGGTACGTCATCGATGGGACGCCTGTGGACTGCGTCGTTGCTGGTCTCACGTCGCTGTGTCCCGAGACTGACCTCGTCGTTGCAGGCTGTAATCAGGGTGCAAACATGGGCGCGGCCGTGCTTGGC
>JAQCNR010000055.1 GCA_028274925.1 Halovenus sp. | reverse complement strand
TAAATCCGCGACGACCATGCCTGTATCTCGCGTTCGATACGTTTCATCGTTTGGCACCTGCCGAACCATCATGATCGACCATGTTGGTTATACCCATACTCTGTCCTAGAGGAAAACTTAATTATAAATAGTGAAGGTTTATTGCTGTTGACTGGATTCATTCATCTATGAGACTAGTTAGTGACGCGGAAGATTCGTTCTCGACACAGACGTTCCCGATGACGACCGAGGAAATGATCGAAGAGTACGGTGAGATGAAAGTCGAACTCCCGAACGGCAACAACAACCTCGGTGACGTGTTCTCGCGACTCCCCGACGAACAGTACGAAAGTCCCGAAGAAGCGATGGAAGCCGCCTACGGGATGCTTGGCGAGGAAGCAATCGGTCGGAAAGGCTACAGCGACCGCGACCCGCGAGCACCGGGCGAGCAGGATTCCGAGCCCCTCTCGCTGTAACTACCGCAGAAACTCCGGCAGGTCGACAGCGTCGGTGCTGTCCCGGTCTGGCTTATCGAGTACGTCAGTGATCTCCATTGCTTCAGGGAGGCCGTTCCGGCCACCGGTCGGCCCGTCATCTCCTTCCAGCGGCACCTCGCCGACAACGAGTTCGTTCCACACCGTTTCTGTCTCTTCGGCGTCGATTTCTTTCCCTTCGTTTTTCCCCTCTTGGAAGGCGAGTTCGACCATACTGGTGTTGTACGCGGAACTCATCTCCTCGCGAATCGCGTCGAGTTCCTCGCGGTCGTACTCTCCGAGCGACGCAGCAACACCGAGCGCGTAGGCACGCTCGACACCCTCCTCTGGGTCGAGCGTTTCCCAGTCGGTGCCGTACTGCTGTTCGTATCGGCTCATCGTCGGTCACGCTCGCGCTGTTTGTCTTCGCTGGTGGTCATGGTTGTACCTTCTTGCTTGTATGAACCCGCAACCCTTGGTCCGAGAACGATAACTCCCGGATATCGCTGTCGATGGCAGTTCCCCGCATTTTGATCACCTGCACCCCGCGTGTCATTCCGGCCGAATCGAGGAAATTGTGGAAGAAAATGACGCCGTGGGCCAGATAATGCTCGTCGGAGTACGACGTTGGGTCAGTCATCTCCGAGATGAGCAGAATTGTCGCGTCGGTCTGTTTCAGCGCGGAGAGAAAGCCCGTAATCTCGTCGGACATATCCTCGAAAAAGTGCTGTAACAGCATCGTCGAATCGATCACTGCCCGGTCGACGTCGTTCGATTCGAGAAACGCGATCAGTCGATTCGTCAGGCCGCCGTCGGTGCCAAACTGCGTGATTGTTCGTTTGCCGGACTCGGTGACCAAGTTGAGAAACTGGATACTGTCTGATTTGATCGCCCGGTCAAAGCCGAAGTCGAACCCGGCCATGTCCTGCATCAGTTCCTCTTTGGTCTCGTGCATCGTGATGTAGACGCAGTTTTTCCCATCTTTTGCGCCCTGCGTGATGAACTGTGAGCAGAACGTCGTTTTTCCGCTTCCCGGCGGCCCGCTCACGACGTAGAGTCGATTACTCAACAATCCCCCTTCGACGAGTTCGTCGAAGCCAGGGACGCCACTCGAAATACGCATATCCTAACCAAACTCGGCTCGGCGTATAGATGTTTCCTATCGTTTTTCATTATTGACAACTGGGTCAGGGCAGTCGCTCCCGAAGCCGCGCAGTTGCGTGGTCGTCGAATCTAAGTGGTCGTCGCCACCACGGCCCACGGCCAGAATCTGCTGATACCTCCGTGACGATGTCGTTTGCTTCCGTCCCACCCGCAGGGCTGCTCAGCGCTACCGCCGCCTCGTACAGCCGTGACTGCTCGGGGTTGCCACGAACCAGTACCCGCGCGTCGGGCGGGTCACGTTTCGTGTGGGCGTTGTTCTCGAAGTACGCTCGCTCGGACTCGGGCACCACACCCGCTTCGGGGGTCACTGGGTCTGCCGCCAGCACAAAGTGGCCGATCATGAACGCGCCCCACTCCGGCGGGAGCCACTCCGCCTCGCCGTCGACGGTCAGCGTTGCGTAGAACAGCAGCATATCGCCAGCCGACAGCTCCGAGAGTGGACCGGCTTTGACGCCGTGTTCGTCGCCGTAGGTGTACTGTTCACAGTAGGGGTACTCGGGAAATTCGGGGTCGAGATGGACCGGCGTCTCCCGCAGTGAGTCAGGAATTGGCGTGTCGAGTGCTGGGGCAAGGTCGCCGTAGGTCGGCACTCGTTCTGTCGTTGGTTCGGATTCAGGAATCGGGATATACTCGAAGGTTCCGTCAGGAAAGACTGGCCCGCGAAATCCGGGTTCGTTCGTGTTTGCGCCGATATTGATTGCAACTGCTCGCATCAGAGGCGGGCACCACAGTGCTTACAGAAGGTGAACGTCGAGTGCGATTCGTTGTACGCACCACACTCTTTGCAAGCGACAGTGTCCTCGGGTAACTCGGTGCTCCCCTGGCCACTTTCGACTGGCGCGCCACCCTCGAACCCCGGCGTCGCGTTCGTCGTCGACGTGTCTGTCGAACTACCGTCCATAAAGTAGCGGTACAGATACAACTGCAGGAGGGCGAACCCGAGCAGGTACGCGACCAGCCACGCCCACGTTTCCATACAGCTCAAACTACGTGACCTGCCCACTTCATAGTTCGGTACAGTCCCACACACAGGGCACGCAAGTCTCAGTTCAGCCCCAAGAGAGCGGTGAACAGTGTTTCGAGGAACGTGGGCACACCGCGGAACCGCTCGTCAACTTCACCGTCACGGTTCTGGTCTTCCGGAATCCACAGCTGTCCGTCGTCTGCGTCAGCGTGTTCCTCGTCCGTGTTGCCATGTCTGTGTTCCTCGCCTGAGTCAGCGTGTCCGTGTTCGCTGTTGCCTTCTTCAGCACTGGTGTCACCGTGGAACCGCTCGTCGATTTTCCCGTCGTGGTTCTGGTCCTCTGGGAGGAGAATCTGTTTCTCTTCGGTATCTTCCCCGTCGCCGATTTGCGTCCCGTTGTCTTCACCACGGAATCGCTCGTCTATCTCACCGTCGCGGTTCTGGTCTTCGGGAAGCCAGACCGTTCCGTCGTCGGATTCGTTGCTACCGGTCTGGTCTCCGGCCGATTCGTCGGCGGTGTCGCCGTTACAGGGGGAGTCGACACCGACCACGCAGATGCCGACTGTGGCATTTTCCGTGTCGTCTTCGGGGGCCAATTCCTCTTCAGGCAGTGCTGCTGCGCCGCTGGCGGTGAGCGCTATCACCGCAACGGCAGTCAACAGCGCAACTGTCTTCGCGCTCATTGCAACGACAGCTACAGACCCAGTATAAAAGGTACTAACACAGAGTCAAAGACGGATTTCACTGAAAGGGCCGTTGTAGCCGATTACTCGGGGCCTGAGAGGTCTCGCTGGAATTCGTCGAAAACCTCGACGTCATCTGGAATCTCGTAGGAAATACGGCGCTGGTCGCGGTTGGTTTCGATGTCGACGCCGGCCGGGTCGGCGACTGACTGCCAGTCGGATTTGACGCTGACAGATTCCGCTGGCGACCCAGCGGCGATGTGATGGGCCGGAATGTCCCCGCCGGCGATGGATTTCGGCGCTAGGATGGCGTTCCGGCCGACTCGCACGCCAGCCTGCACCATCGAATCGTAGGTTAGCCGGACATCATCCTCGATAATCGTGTGGTAGTTTCGGACCTCGGTCTGGTCGATAGTATCGTGTTGGTGGCTGTAGACGTGGCTGTCGTCGGAAATCGAGACGCGGTCGCCAATCGTCAGTTTCCCGCGGTCGTCGAGGTGGACATCGTCGTGGATGACGACGTTGTCACCGATGGAAATGTTGTGGCCGTAGGTCATCGAGATGCCCTTGAAAAATCGGCAGTCGTCGCCACACTCCGCGAAGAGGTGGTCGGCGAGCATCCGCCGGAACTGCAGGGCAAACTCGACGTTGTCAGCCATCGGCGTGGCGTCGAACTGCCGCCAGAGCCACTGCAGGTGTTTCGTGCGGCGGAACTGCTCGCTCTGGGCGTCGACTTCGGCGTAGTACTCGCTTTCGATGGTGGTGTTACACGGGTCGTATCCCTGTAGCCGGACCTGTTCGGCCGGCGAGATATCCGCGCCGTCCTGCCAGCGCTCGTAGGCGGGCCGGTCACCGTGCAGGTCGACGAGCACATCCTCGACAACATCGCAGGTGTCCTCGTCGCCCGCGAGTCGCTGGTCGACCTCGTCGATGAACGCTCGCATCCCCTCGGCAGCCTCGTCAGGAAGCGACACCGCACGCTTTGTCATGCTCTATATCTCCTCCTCGAATTCATATGAGCGTTCGGTTCGGCCGAAGTCACTGTTCAGTCGGCTCAGAGACAGATTCGGCCGGTTCCGCCGTCGATGTCAGTCGCGCGTACAGTCCCAGTCCCGCCCCAGCGCCGAACGCGAGCAGCGCACTGGCGGCGACCAGCAGTAGTGATGGGTGTTCCGTCCCGAGATGGAGTGGTGTCTCGAACATATCTGTCAGTACTGCGCCCGGCATATCAACGACTCGCTTTCGGCTGGTTCTACTCCTCTGTCTCGCTCAAATACCGGAGGACGCCCGCCACATCAGTCTGTAGCGACCAGTGGCTCCACTGGTCGTTCATCGCCGCCGCAATTGCGGCCACATCGTCGCCGTGTTCGTCTCGAAGTGACGCCACAGTCTCGACGTAGCCCGGCAGCATCTCCTTGTACCGCTGGAGTTCCGCGACGGCCTCGCCGTGCTCTCCGGGGCCGTAGTGGGCGTACAGCAGCGTTTCCGGGTCACACTCCAGCAGGCCGTCTATCGTCTCTAAGGCCGCGTTCAGGTCGAAATTCGGCGGTGGCGTCGTCGGGCGGTGGTCGACATCGGGAAAGACCATGCCGGCAGCGTCGGCGCTAAACAGTGCTCCAGTGTCGGTATCGAGCAGACAACACTGGTGGGGTGCGTGTCCCGGCGCGTCGATGACGCGGAGCTGTCGGTCCCCCAAGTCGAACGTTTCGCCCCCGTCCACCGCCAGACAGCGGTCACGGTCGATGAGTCGTGGCTCGCCGTAGGGTGCTTCCATCCCGATTGCTCGCTCGACGCTTTCGGTCAACTGTGTCAGTTTCTGCTCGTCGGTGAGAAAATCGAGCCCCTTCTCGTGGCAAACGACCGTCGCGTTGTGGCAGGCCTCGGCGAGATAGCCCGCGCTGCCGGCGTGGTCGAGGTGTGCGTGTGTTGGGACGATATAGGACACATCGCTGCGGTCGATTCCCAGTTCGCCCAGTCCGGCGAGAATGTCCTCGTCTGCGGTTGCAGTCCCCGTGTCGACGATTGCTGGCTCGGGGGTGTCGAGAATGTACGGCGAGTTCACCTGGCGCATCTCGAACATCGGTGTGTCGACGTAGTGGATGTCGGCGTGGCCGGCGACCGAGTGTACTGACATACCCGTGGTTGCTCGGGTGTAGACTTGAGTGTACTGGGAGCAGTCGCTTGCCGTCTGAAATAAACGAAAATTAGGACGTCAGTAAAACGACCTTACAGGCGAGTCAGATTCGTCGCCCGCGGCCCTTTCGGTGCGTCCTCAATTTCAAACTCTACGTCCTGTCCTTCCTCGAGGTCCGGGCCGCCGACGTCTTCCATGTGGAAGAATACGTCTTCGTCCGCTTCCTCAGTCTCGATGAATCCGTAACCGCCTGTGTCGTTAAAGAAATCGACCGTTCCTTCTGCCATTGCATCTAAATAGAGTGTAGGCCGACATATAACGGTTGCGAACACTCTGCAAACCAGTTAGTAGAGACTACTGTTCACTGCCGTCGAAAAAAACCGTGTGGCCCAGCGATCAGGTCACGCCGACGTAGGCGTCGCGGATGTAGTCGTTGTCCCGCATTTCTTCTGCACTGCCGGAGAGTTCGACCGACCCCTGTTCGAGCAGGTAGAGTCGCTCGGCGTGACGCAGTGCGAACGTCGAGTTCTGCTCGACGAGCAGGATAGTCAGTCCTTCGTCCTGTAGCCGCTTGATCGCCTCGCTGATGTCGTCGATGATGACCGGTGCAAGCCCGAGCGTCGGTTCGTCGAGCATCAACAGGTCAGGGTCACTCATCAGCGCGCGGCCGAGAGCGAGCATCTGCTGCTCGCCGCCGCTCATCGTCTGTGCCTCCTGTTTGCGGCGTTCGTCCAGCCGTGGGAACAGGTCGTAGACGAAATCGAAACTATCCTGAATTCCGTCGTCGTTACGGAACTGCGCGCCCATCTGGAGATTCTCGTGAACCGAGAAATACGGGAACAGGTCCCGGTCTTCCGTACAGTACACGAGGCCATTGTTGACCAGTTTTCCGCTGCTGACCGTGGCGGTTTCAGTACCGTTGTAGGTAATCGACCCACCGTAGTCTTTGTAGCCGGCAATGGAATCGAGCATCGTCGTCTTACCGGCCCCGTTCGGGCCGATTACACCGACAATTTCACCCTGATCGACGTTCAGTGAGACCCCGCGCAACGCCTGAGTCTTTCCGTACGACACGTTCACATCGTCGAGTTGTAGCATAGTCTCGCTCATCTAGAATCCCTCCCCAGAGAGGTAGGCGCTCTGGACTTCCTCGTTGTCTGCGATCTCATCTGGCGTCCCTTCGGCGAGTTTCGAGCCGTTGTGAATGACAACGACCCGGTCGACCAGCCGCATCAGCCCGCTCATGTTGTGGTCGACGACAATCATCGTCATTCCTTCCTCCCGAAGCGCCTCAATCTGGTCGGAGAGTGTTCCGATCTCCTGTTTGTTCATCCCGGCGAACGGCTCGTCGAGCAGCATCAACTCGGGCTCGGTTGCGAGCGCCTTCGCAATTTCCAGCCGTCGAACGTCGGCGTGGGGGAGTTCATCTGGCGTCTCCTGGAGTTTCGTTTCGAGACCGACGCGGGAGGCATACCCTGCAATCTCTTTGTCGCTGGCACCGCCGTACAGCGATAGCAGGCTGTTCGGCAGCGTGAACAGTTTGATGTTTCCACCGACAGGGAAGAGATCGATTGGGTCAGACTCCTGTGTGACCCGTGACAGGCCCTTGTTGACGATCTTGTAGGTATCGAGGTCGGTGATGTCGTCGCCGTTGAACGTGATTGTTCCGTCGGTGACGGAGTATCGGCTCATCACACAGTTGAACACCGTGGACTTCCCCGCGCCGTTCGGGCCAATCACGCCGAGAATCTCACCTTCGTCGACGGTAAAACTCAGGTTATCGACCGCTGTCAGCCCACCGAAATTCTTCGTGAGTCCGTCGACTTCGAGAAGGCTCACGACTCACCACCTCTGTCTTCGTCGCCAATGTTCCCGAGTCGCCGCCAGAGCTTCCGGAACAGCCCATCTCGTGCGATCACGAGGATGAGGATAATGGTCAAAAACAGGATGGTAAACTTCAGTGACGTCGAATCAGTGAACAGGTCGAGAATGACATCTCGGAGGATGTAGAAGACGAACGCGCCGCCCATCGCACCGAGAATCGAGGCCATTCCACCGAGGACGGCCATTGCAATCATCTCGATACTGCGGTCGACGACGACGAATGCGCCCGGTTCGATGTTACTGAATGCGGCAGCAAGCATCACACCGCCGATGCCCATTACAATCGCACTGATCAGGAACGACCAGATCTTGAATTTTGTCGGGTTGAGGCCAGCGGCCGACACCGCGTCCTCGTTTTCACGGATGG
>JAQCNR010000053.1 GCA_028274925.1 Halovenus sp. | reverse complement strand
TGGCGACGTTCGTCTATCTTGGTCTGTTCTGGTACACATTCCCCCAGTTGTACCTGAGTGCGACAAACGACGGGTTGTCAGTGCTTCGAGTGCGGCTGATTCCGGTGATTCTCTTTTTGCTGGCCATCGTGGTGAGTATCTCACCACTTGCCAGCGGGCGAGAACTGCTCGGCGTTTGGGGGATTGTCGGCGTCGCCGTGGCCATCCTGTTCGTCAGTGCCTTTCGCAGCGGCTACCAGGAGGCTATGGAGTCCGGCGGCGACGAGTAGGCGGTGTGTACCACGTTGACGCGCCTTCTGAACCAAAATAATACCATACATCCAGCCCAAGAGAACAATAATGGGCGGACACGATACCGGAAGTCCCTACGCGTCACACACACCCGCTGAAACTGAACAGATGCTCGACGCGGTCGGCGCGGCGACGGAAGCCGGCCTCTTCGACATTCCCGAGGAGATTCGGTTCGACGGCGAATTCGACATCGAATCGCGCAGCGAACGCGCTGTCCGACAGGAATTCGGGGGGATGCTGAACCGCAACAACGACCTGACGGAGTTTCTCGGCCGGGGCCACTACGACCACTACGTGCCCTCGTTGGTCGACCATCTCTCCGACCGGCAGGAGTTTCTGAGTTCCTACACGCAGTACCAGCCCGAAATCGCACAGGGCTTTCTGCAGGCCCTGTTCGAGTACCAGTCGATACTCGTCGAGTTGACGGGGCTTGAAGTGGCGAACTGTTCGCTGTACGACGCCGCGACAGCCCTCGGTGAGACGGCGACGCTCGCGTCTCGTGTTCGGGCGACGACGGGCGACCGGGTGCTCGTTCCGGAACACCTCCACGAAGGTAAACGCGGCGTCCTCGAAAACTACGCAGACGGAGCCAACCTCACAATAGAAAGCTACCCGATGGCCGACGGCGCGGCCGACGTGGCGGCAATCGAGGACCTGGTCGACGAGGACCTGCTGTTGCTGTACGCGGAGAGTCCGACAGTTCGCGGCGTCGTCGAAGAATCTCTGTCGGACCTCGGCACGATTGCCGACGAACACGAGGCACTGTTTGCGCTGGGCTCGGACCCTGTTGCGCTGTCGGTGCTCGAAGAACCCGCCGCCGTCGGCGCGGATGTCGTCATCGGCGACGCCGCAACGCTCGGTCTGGGCACGTCCTACGGGATGGGCCTGGGGATGTTCGCGACCCGGAAAGAGTTCCTCCGGCAGGTCCCGGGCAGACTCGTCGGCGCGGGCGAGGACAGCACCGGCCGACGGGCGTACACACTGACGCTGCAGACCCGTGAACAGCACATCCGGCGTGAGCGCGCCACGAGCAACATCTGCACGAATCAGGCGTGGGTTGCCCTCCGGACGGCGATTCATGCCGCCTATCTCGGGCCAGAGGGACTGGTTGACCTCGCCCGGACCTGTCTCACGAATGCGACGGAGCTTGCAGACCAACTCGACGAGATTACTGGTGTCGCCGCGCCAGTCCACGACCGACACCACTTCCGTGAGTTTCTGGCACGGACCGACCAGCCAGCGCAAGCCATCGTGGACGAACTCGTCGACGAAGGATTCGCGGTTCACGCTGTCGACGAACATCTGCTCCAGATCTGTGTGACCGAGACGAACGAGGACAGCACAGAGAGACTAGTTGACGCTGTCAGGGAGGTGGTTGCATGAGCGAACGGAGTGAGCGAACGCAACGGTGCCGGGTCGGAGACTTGGAGATGGTTGCATGAGCGACGAACTGCACTACGACCAGGCCCGCTGGAGCGACGAGGAGGGCTACGAACCGCTGCTCTCGGAGAAAAATACCAGAGAGGTGGCTGTCGACACGCCGCTACCCGACGACCTGACTCGGGACAGTCTCGAACTGCCCGAACTGTCGGAGCCCGAACTGGCCAGACACTACACGCGACTCTCCCAGATGAATTACGGTGTCGAAAGCGGCCCGTTCCCGCTGGGTTCGTGTACGATGAAGTACAACCCGAAATTCACCGAAGATTTGGCCGCACACCCAAGCGGTGCGGTCCACCCTGACCGCCCCGAAAAAGCGTTGCAGGGCACGCTCGAACTGCTCGGCCGAACCTCGGAGTATCTCGCCGAGATTGGCGGGATGGACGCCGTTACCCTCCAGCCGCCCGCGGGCGCGGCCGGTGAGTACACTGGCGTGTTGGTCGCCAAGGCCTATCACGAACACAACGGCGACGAGCGCTCGGAGATTATTGTCCCCGACAGCGCCCACGGGACGAACTTCGCCAGCGCCGCCCTCGCCGGGTTCGATGTGGTCGAACTCCCCAGCGGCGACGATGGCCGTGTCGACATCGACGCGCTCGAAGAAGCGATCAGTGACGAGACTGCGCTGCTGATGCTGACCAACCCGAACACACTGGGGTTGTTCGAGCGTGATATCGAGGAAATTTCGGCGATGGTCCACGACGCCGGCGGACTGCTGTACTACGACGGCGCAAACCTGAATGCCTTACTCGGCCGGGCCAGACCCGGCGACATGGGCTTCGACATCATGCACTACAACGTCCACAAGACGTTCGCAACGCCCCACGGCGGCGGCGGGCCCGGCGCGGGCCCAGTGGGTGTTGTCGACGAACTCGCAGATTTCCTCCCCGAGCCGCAGGTTCGCGAGCACGGCGGCGGCTACGAACTGTTCGAGCCAACCCACTCTATCGGGAAGGTCCACGGCTTCCAAGGCAACTGGCTCGTGCTCGTCAAAACCTGTGCCTACATCGCCCGCCTCGGCGACGAGGGACTGACCGACGCCAGTGCCAAAGCAGTGCTGAACGCCAACTATCTGGCCGAGCAACTCGAGTACGAGATTCCGTTCGGCCCCTTCCACCACGAGTTCGTCGCAAGCGCGGGCGACCAGGACGCCGCCGACGTTGCCAAACGAATGCTCGATTACGGCGTCCACCCGCCGACGACGAAGTGGCCCGAAATTGTCGACGAGGCGCTGATGACCGAACCGACCGAAATCGAGAACAAGCGGACGCTCGACCAACTCGCAGCGGCGTTCAACGCCGTTGCCGACGAGTCAACCGAGACCATCGAGGCCGCACCAGAACGAACCGCCGCCCGCCGTATCGACCAGGTGAGCGCGGCGCGAACACCACGACTGTCGTGGCAGGCGCTTGACGACGAGAGCGAGTAACCCAACTCAGCGAGAGGGTTTTCGATCCCAACGAGGAGAGTGAGTCAGTCCGCAGCGGCCGTGATTTTCTCGGCGAGGTCAGTGTAGTGGTCCGTGCCGGTGCCTTTCTGGACGATAGCACTCAGCTCTTCGCTGCCAGTGGTCGACTCGATGTCGTCCAGACTGGCGGCGGTGAACAGGAAAAATGGCAGCTCTGGTCGGTGTTCGCGGACTTCCAGACAGAGTTCGATACCATCCATCTGTGGCATCCGAAGGTCGCTCACCACGCTGTCGAACTCGCCGTCGATAAGACGTTCAGCAGCCTTGGGCGGCCGCTTCTCTGTCGTCACGTCGATCCGGTCGCTCTCGCGTTCGAGAAACGTTTCTGTCAACTCCAGCATATCCTCATCTTCGTCGACGACGAGCACTTCGATGGGCGCAGCCATGTTATGCGCTCGCGCTGTCGACGGCACTGCCGATCTGGACGAAGCCGTACGAACACTCCGTACAGTGCCACTTGACTTTGGTTCCGAGGTGCATTTTCGTGCTCGCGGCCCGGTAAAACTCCGAGGCACCGCACTCCGGACACTCTCGCTGTAGTTCCATACCCCCATATTTCAGCTTCTGGGATAAAGTGGATTCGGTTTTTATAGCTAGAGCAACACGGCTAGCGCAGTAGCAGTCACGATACCGGAAGTTGGTGCTATCGTGCTTTTTGGAGTGCTTTTGCAGAGCATCACCCGCAAATTAGTGACAGACAAGCATCACGTGTGCCGGGTGTTATGATGGACGCAGACTCGCAGAGATGACTCTCACGTTCGTTCTAGTCAGTACGTGCTCACGGCTCGCGGTGCTCGCCGTTCGTTGACTGAGGGCTCGCTACGCTCGACCTCACAGCTCGCGGCTACGCCGCTCGCGTATCCGAGGCGCTCACTTCGTTCGCGCCTCGCTATGCGAGGGATGGGATTCGAACCACGCGAAGACAGTCCGGGTCGCTCACGCTGTTCGCTTCCCGGGCTGTGACTTCTCTACCTCGAATCCCGACCTCGATTTACACGACTCTCACATTCGTTCGAGTCGAAAAATGCGAGGGATGGGATTCGAACCCATGGACCCCTACGGGAGCGGGTCTTAAGCCCGCCGCCTTTGGCCTAGCTCAGCCACCCTCGCGCATTCGTTGCTCTGGTAGGGAGCCGAAAAGCGGTTACGGATTACTGCTCTGTCTTGGGGCTGATAATCAAGCGGCTCTTCGTCCAGCCCACCGTCAGCGGCGAACTGACGAGCATCCGGATCGACATCGTCGGCCAGTCTCGTCGCGACCCGTTGCTGGACTGTCGTCGTGCGATCACTGAGCGCACGCCGCACCGCCTGCGTATCCAGCAGCGTCTCTAACTCGGACTGGCGGCCCTCCAGCGCCCGGTAATTCGACAGCGCGTTCTCGAACTCGCCGTCGGTAATGTCGCCCTTGTAGTTCTGGCGAGCAAGCTGGTGGAACCGCTCGTCGGGCACCTCACCGCGGTCGACATCCGGCCCACACGTACTGGACTGGACCGTCGGACTCGCCAGTGTATTCGCTCCTGCCGGTGCCCCACCAGCTGCCAGCGCCGCAGTCGCCCCGCCAACACCGCAGAAGCTTCGCCGCAGCCGGTCACTATCGAAGCGATTCAACAGCCGAACTCCGCCCTGCTTGGTTGCCGACAGATACCGGACAGCTCTCCCCTCTAACTCATTGTCAGCAATCGTCTGCCGTGTCGACGCGTCCAGTTCCGACAGTTTCGTCGACACACGCTGCTGGGTCGACACGGCGAAATCATTGAGGCTCCGCCGTACCGCCTGCGTATCCAACTCGGGCGCCCGCTGGCGCAGGTCGTTGCCGATTCGCACCGCCGAGGACTTCACGTAGCCGCTCGCCCGGCCGATCGTCGCCGCGCGGAGCCGCCCCGCCGCGTCCAACGCGGATTCGATCCGCGAACTCGCTCGGGCGATGTCGTCCAGCTTCGAGACGCCTTTCGAGCCGACGACTGCCTCGACGATGAACCCAAGCGCGTAGCCGCCGTACCAGCCCACTGCGAACTGGTTGTACTCACTCGCCAAGTCGCTCGGTTTCTCGAAGTCCTCTTTCTCGACGTTGGTGACCGTCCCCGAGCTACCGAACGGATTCGCCCGCTGCTGGCTGTTCTGGATCCCCTCGACGGCACCGGTGATCAGATCCGCGATGACCGTGTAATCGTCCCAGAGCGCCTTCGCGAGGTTGTAGAGGTCGGTGACGATCTGTGTCGGGTTCGTGATCAGATTGATCAGATCGCTAACGGTCTGTTCGATGGAGGCGGTCAGTCCTGAGAACACCGCCAGGGTGGTGATCACGTTGGTGTCGGCCTGTTGCTCGAACGTATCGAGCAAGTCGAAGCTAACACCGCCGGCGCTCACCTGGCCGCCGAGTCCACCTGTGGCACGTTCGGCCGCGCCGTTGTAGAGGCTGGCAAGCTGTGCGAAGATATCGGTGTTGCTGTAGGTCGCGGTCTGCTCGTTGCCGTGGATATCTTCGGCCTGGATCGTGGCCGTCTCACCGGTAATCTCTTCGATAACGGCATTCAGCGGATTCTCCGTCTCGAATTCGAGATTCAGATTCTCACAGGAGGGACCCGAGCAGTCCAGGTCTGAGCCGTAGAGGACATCGCCGTCGAATTCGCTGTTCTTGTAGCCACCCGGTGAACGTATCGTATAGCTATTTATAGATACCCGACCGATACATGACACGCAACGAAGACGTTTGTTACGAGCCGTAGCGGTTGGGACCTCACTGGCGGTTGCTGGGTGTGTCGGCGGCGGGGACGACGACAACGGCGAGGAGAACAACACAGACACGCCGGAACCAGAGACAGAAGACGACGACTCCGAAGACGACTCGACGGCCGAACCGCCGGCGGAAGAGACCGACGATTCGACCGGGGAGACAGACGACGAGGGCGACGGAACGTCCGACCAGACGGACGAAGAGAGTGAAGAGGAGACGACTGAACCCACACTCGGAGAGCTTGAGGTGGCCTTCGAGAACAACTATCGCTTCAGCGTCTCCGTCCCTCAGCTGGGCGAGCCGGTTACAGGAGCGTTCAACGGCGGAAACTTCTACAGCGTCGTCGCAGTCGAGGGAGAAACGGTCAGAACATACATCGTCGATGGCCAGCAGTATATCGTGGCCGACGGCTCCTGTACGCCAGTTCCCAGCGGCACGACAGGCGGAGTGGACGTGTCGTCGCTGGCCGACGCCGACACCGTCGAACAGGATGTCACTACAGCGGAATCAGCCTCGCTTACCCCAAGCGGGACGACGACTATCGACGGAATGCAGACGTACGTCTACGAACTGGAGACCCAGAACACGTCTGTCACTTACTACATCGGTGTCGAGAGCCAACGACTACGTCGGGTGGAGACACAGGGATCGACCATCGACTACACCGACTGGGGAGCAGTGGACCCCATTACTGCGCCCTGCTGAGTTCCGTCTCAGTCAGCATACAACCGGACCACAGCAATGTTCCGTTTACTCAGAGCGTTCCGGAGGAATCCTGCTACCTTCTTCAGGAGTGATCAGCACCAGCGTCCTGCATCGCAGCATCCGCGACGAGCGATGGTGCTTCGGGAATGATGATATCCTCAGTAGCCAGGATTGCGCCGTCGATAGTTCCGGGAACCGAAAAAATTGGCGCGCCGTCGACAATACCGGCGGTCGTTCGTGTGCCGACGACGGCAGTCCCGTGCTGGTCGTGTGCGAGGCGTCGGAACAGTTCGCCAAAGCCGGGGAGGCGCTTGTCGTACAGTCGGTCGGCGGCGTCAACCGTCACGTCGTCGGGTTCGACGCCGGTGCCGCCGATTGTGATGACGGCGTCGACGTCGCGGCGCTCGGCGAGTGTCGTGAGCGTGCTCTGGATGCCGTCGTAGGAGGGCTGAATGAGGTCGCGGGTCGTGACCGTCTCGCCCGCGTCTTCGAGGACTTCGACGACAGCGTCGCCCTGCGTGTCTTCGGCCATCGACCGCTCGGCAGTGACGGTGACGACGGCGTAGGCGAGTCCGTCCTCGGCTTCGGCGGCCGTGGCCGATTGTTCGGTTTGTTTCTCCTCGGACTCGCTGTCGGCCTCGGGCTCCTCCGCGGGTTCTTCCTCCGGTTCGTCCTCGGTCTCTGTGCGGGGTTCACGGGACTGGAAATCAACCATACCGAGTGCGACACTCGGATGATAGAAAAGTCCCACGGGCGTGACTGACCTGTCATCCACGCGATAGCGAATCAGCCGACCAGTACCATTTTGAACGCTCTGCTCGTCTGTCCAGCTATGCAGGCAGTCCAATTCGACGAACACGGAGACCGGGACGTAATCGAGTACGGCGAGTTCGAAGACCCCGACCCAGGCCGGGGCGAAGTACTCGTCGAGGTCAAAGCGGGCGCGCTGAACCACCTCGACATCTGGACACGCAAGGGAATGCCAGGACTGGACCTGGAGATGCCACACATCCCCGGCAGTGACTGTGCTGGCGTCGTCGCCGAGACGGGGCCAGGTGCAACACGATTCGAAGAGGGGGACCGCGTCGCGCTGCTCGCTGGTGTTCCGGGTGAGGGCCACGAGTTCGACCACGACGGCGACCCGACACTCTCGCCAGGCTTTCACATCATCGGCGAGCACGTCCGCGGCGTCCACGCCGAGTACGCCGCCCTGCCGGAGTCGAATCTCGTCGAAGTGCCGGAAGGAGTCGACTGGGTGACCGCCGCCGCCTCGCCACTCGTCTTCCAGACCGCCTGGCGGATGCTCATCGAGCGTGGTGAACTGCAGGCCGGCGAGGATGTGCTCGTCCTCGGAGCCAGCGGCGGCGTCGGCCACGCCGCAGTCCAGATTGCAGACTACACCGGCGCAGAGGTGTACGCGACGGCCAGCAGCGACGAGAAACTCGGATACGCCGAGGAGGTCGGTGCTGACCACATCATCAACTATGAAGAAGATGATTTCGCGGCCGAGATTCTCGAGATGACCGGCGGTCGCGGCGTGGATATGGTCG
>JAQCNR010000049.1 GCA_028274925.1 Halovenus sp. | reverse complement strand
GTATCCCGCCGGAGAAACGCGACGACATCTTCGAGCAGGGTGTCACGCACTCTGACGACGGTACTGGCTACGGCCTCGCCATCGTCACCGACATCGTCGACGGCCACGGCTGGTCAATCACTGTCGAGGATAGCTGGGCTGACGGCGCTCGCTTTTCTATCGAGAGTGTTCGCTCACTGTCGGACGTCGCCGAAGCACGGGCAAACTAGCTCTCGCCTTCCCCGACAGGAGTTCCCAACTAACTATCTGGCACGATAAACCAGTTGTTGGTATAGCAAACACGGCATCCGCAGCGTGAGTGACTGCCCGAGTCTGTGGCGCAACTGACGGCCCGAAGCACAAACTGTCCTGAAAGCAGTCACCCGTCTTCGTTGCTCAATTCTTCGGGCTCGTCGAGAAATCCGTGGTACGGGCAGACGTACTCGTCGCGGATCAACTGCTCGTCGACGATTCGAAGTCCGAGTGCGTCGAGGTCCTTGCTGATGCGGTTGAGGTCGTCGTGGTCTTCGCCAATCGCGTTCACATAGACGTTGCGCTCGCCGGTCATAATCTCGCGGACGGCGGTTACCCCCTGGACAGACCGGGCTTCCTTCGCGAGGACATCTCGTTCCGGCACTGGCGCCGTGCAGATAATCTTCGTGTACAGGGGATAACCCGCACGGTCGTAGTCGATGTCGATGTGGTAGCCACGGATGATGCCACTGTCCTCTAGCTTGGTGAGACGGGTTCGAACCGTACTCGAGGAGAGACCGAGTTCCTCAGCAATATCAGTCGAAGAGGTTCCCCGTGCATCCTGCTGGAGGTGATAGAGAATCTGCCGGTCGACCGAATCCAACTCGCCGTCTTTCATGCCTAACTGTGCCTGCCCGGAGCCATATAGCTCTGTTCCGATTACCGCCACTGGCGCATACAGCGCGCTGCTGTCATCGTGCCAGCAGTTCGATGACGGAAACAGTCCAAATAGCCCTCTATTTTGACAGTCCGTCAAATAAGTCGGCTAGTTTATTGCGTTCCGTCTCCTATAGGGAAATACAACCTAACCCACCATCTCAACCATGTCCACGTCATCCAACGAAGACGACCCCCCCGAACCCACTGGCGCTGTCACCCACTACATTTTAGGCGACGACAACACGGGTATCGCAATTGCTGAACAACTCCGAGCGAGCGGATATCAGGTCGCGACCGTCAGCGAGGGGCCAAGTTCGGCAACAGTCCCGACCATTGACGGCGACCCGTCTTCGGTTGCCGTCCTCTCAGAGGCGGGCATCGAGCCAGCGTCGACGGTCGTTGTAGCCACGCGCTCTGACCGCCGGAATCTCCTCATTGCACAACTCGTCCGCGCACGCTTCGGTGTCTCGCGTATTATTCCACTGGTACACGACCCCGACCGATTCCCCGCGTTCGACGAGGCGGGCCACGAACCGCTTTGTGTATCGACAGTGCTCTCTGAAGCCGTCGAGGAGGTCGTATGAAAGAGCTCGAACGCGACCTCGGACTGCCATCAGTGCTTGCGATTAGCATCGGTGCGATGATTGGCAGTGGCATCTTCATCCTGCCCGCGCTCGCGCTCAAAATCGCCGGCCCGGCTGTGATACTCGCGTACGCACTCGCGGGACTACTCGTCGTGCCGGCGGCGCTGTCGAAATCCGAGATGGCGACTGCCATGCCCGAGGCTGGCGGCACCTACATCTACATCGAGCGCGGGATGGGACCACTACTCGGCACAATTGCCGGGGCGGGAACGTGGTTCTCGCTGTCGTTCAAGGGCGCACTTGCACTCGTCGGTGGCGTCCCGTATCTGCTTTTGCTCGTTGATCTGCCCCTGACACCGGTCGCACTCGGTCTCGCAGCGGTGCTGATACTCATTAATATTGTCGGCGCGAAACAGACCGGCCGACTTCAGGTCGCGATTGTCGTGATTATGCTGGCCGCGCTCGGCTGGTTC
>JAQCNR010000040.1 GCA_028274925.1 Halovenus sp. | reverse complement strand
CAAACCCTTCACAGCTCACTTTTCACTCGTCACCTTCGTTCCTCGCGAAAGAGTGGGCGCTGCAGGATTTGAACCCGCGGCATCTTGGTCCGAAGCCAAGTGCTCTGTCCAAGCTGAGCTAAGCGCCCGGCATACCGAATAAACCAACGTCGGGATAAAAACTCCCCGATTCGAACCGCACTGCTGTAACGAAAACTCATTTATACATCGTGGACAAGAAGACAATAAGGTAGCAGATAGAGATGGGGTTAAATCTCTGTCCTGTGTGGGATACACAATGTACAAACTTGGTCCAGAATTCGATAATAATGCCCTCGAACCGGGGACAAACCTGCTCGTCTCTGGCCCGGCGCTGAGCGGGAAGCGCCGGCTGGCGTTCGAGGCCCTCGCACACGGAGGGAACAACGGAGAGGGGTGTGTTATCGTCACGACACGAGATAGTTCTGACCGCGTTCTCGCCGATTTCAACTCCCTGCTAGAGTCACCCGACGACGCCCATCTCGGCATCGTCGACTGCGTAACCAAACATCAGGGTCGGTCCGCCAACGATACGGACCAAGTCAAGTACACCTCCTCGCCGATGGATATGACCGGCATCGGTATCAAATTCTCCGAGTTCGTCGAGGAGTTTTACACGAACCGCGGCGTCAAACAACACCGCGTCGTGATGGACTCGCTGTCGACGCTGCTGATGTACTCAGACCTCCAGACCGTGTTTCGGTTCATGCACGTGCTCACGAGTCGGATCGAGGACGCCGAAGCCATCGGAATTCACGTCCTCGAATCGACGGCGCACGACGCCGAGACGCTGAACACGCTCAAACAGTTGTTCGACGGTATCGTCACCGTCGAGGAGGACCGCTCCGTCTCGATGCAGTTGCCTGGCACCGCCTGAGGTGCGGTAGCTCTTTTTGCCTGGCGCCGCTCATCTTCATATGGTTGCAGTTGGCCAACAGGCACCGGATTTCCGTGCCTCGGCGTTCGTCGGTGACGGCGGTGAACTGCTCGAATTAGTCTCCGAGATCAAACAGCACGAGGCAGTCGTGCTCCTCTTCGCGCCGGCAGATTTCGTCGGCCCCTGTACGGCGGAGTGGCTCGCCGTCCAGGAGGCGTGGGGTGACACTCGTGGGCTTGCCCTCATTGGAATCACGGGGGACAGTCTGTTCAGCCACGCCGCCTACGCTGACGAGTACGAGGTGCCGGTGCCACTCGTCTCAGACTTTCACGCCGGCATCGCCGACCAGTACGACCTGTTGCTGGGTGAGTGGGAGGGCCACCAGCATATCCCGGCCAGAGCGACAGTCGTCATCGACGGCGACTGGGAAGTTCAGGCCGTCGAGCAGGCCGACCCGCTGGCTCAGGACTCGCCGTCGCCAAGCGAACGCGCGACACGAGAACTCGACGAACTGGGTTTTGACCTCCCGCGGCCGGACGTGGAGTACGGCACTCAGTAATCGACGACGAGCAGTTCGCTCTCTAGGCGACCCCGTCGCATCTCGAAGCGCTCGGTTGGTTCGACGCCGAGCAGATTCGCCCGGGTAGTGTGAATTACTGCTCGGCGACAGGGTGACGTAGCCAACTGGCCTGCGAAGTCGGCGTACAACGGCCGAACATCGCCGCCGGTCCTGATGCCGAAGGGCATGTCGGTCACCACGATATCACCGCCGAGTAACTGCTCCCGTGCGTCCGCGACTGCGAACGAGATATCTCCTGCGAATCCGGCGTTGCGGGCGTTTTCGCGTGCGCCAGCCACCGCTTGCTCGTCGATGTCTGCGCCGACGATACTCAGGTCGAGCGTCTCGTGGCGCTGCTCCGCCAACTCACTTGTCCTGGACTCGATGGCCGGACAGCGAAGTCGCCGGAATGCGAGTTCCTGTCCAATCTCGACTGGGCAACCAAGTTCCGCGCCAGCAGCTTCGAGTGGAATCGTTCCACAGCCACACATCGGGTCGACGACAACCTCACCGGAGCGAGGCGTGGCCAATCGGTACATCGCGGCGGCCATCGTCGGTCGAATCGGTGCCTCGTGCTCGAACGTCCTGTTCTGGCGGCGGTGTAACGACCGCTGGCCCGTCGTGTCTACAGTGACGATGACACGCTGCTCGCGGACGAACACCCGGAAAATGAGGTCAGGATTTTCGAGGTCGACCGGTGGTCGCTCGTTCGCGGGGTAGGAGTCGACAATTGCCTGTCCAACCCGAGACTCGACCGCTGGGCTCTCGAAGGGGTGCTCGCCACGGCGCTGTGCACGGGCCGCAAACGACTGGTCTGTGTCGAGATACTGGGATATGTCCACCTCCGTGACGAGGTCAGCAATCTCTCCGAGCGAGTGACACTCTCCCCGAGCGAGTTCCAGCAGGACGCGGTGAATTGTTCGCCCGCGGGTGTTGAGCAGCGGTATGGCCGTCGGCGGACCAGTACACTCGACCATTCCTGGATACAGTGTCGTGGCGTTGCTGAGTCCCAGTTCTGTGAGTTCGGCCCCAGCAATCGCTTCGAGTCCGCGGTTGGTCGACACCAGAAAGCGCCACGGTCGGTCCTCGGGGTCGTGAATCCGCACGACGAGTTATTCCTCGGCCGACGCCGAGGGGCGACTGCTCGCCATCTCTGCGGCTTGTTCACCCTCGCTTCCGTCCTCGGCCTCGTTGTCCTCCTGAAGTCGCTCTGGATACTCGACGTCGTCGAGAGTCGCGTCGACATCGAGGCCTTGCTCCTCGGCCAGTGATTCGAGGAGTGCGCGCTGCTCGGCCTGTTCGCGTTCGATGTGGTCGACCTGCTCGCTGGTCTTTTCGAGGTCCTCTCGGAGCTGTTCGACCTGTTCGATAACTTGGTTGATCTTTTTGTAGGTCTCCTCGCCAACTTTGACGACCCGCTGAATCTTCTGTTTCGTGCCTGCGATGTCCATATTGGAGGGGTATGCTTGGCGGGCTTGTGGGTGTTTCGGAGCGTCAGGCCGTCTCGTCGCTGTCGGCGAGTAGCTCTGAGGCGGTCAGCAGTGATTCGAGTTCGATATCGTGTTCGGCCAGATTCCCCTTCGCACCTTCCTCCCGGTCGACGACGACGAGCACACGATTGACGACCGCGCCAGCCTCGCGCAGCGCCTCGACAGCGTCGACAGCGCTCTGGCCTGTGGTGGCGATATCTTCGAGGACGACAATCTCCTCGCCCTGTTCAAACTCGCCTTCGATGCGGTTGCCGGTGCCGTACTCCTTGGCCGATTTGCGGATGATGACGTAGGGCTGGTCGGCGGCAACACTGGTTGCGGCTGCCAGCGGTACCGCGCCGAGCGCGACACCGCCGAGTTTGCCGTCGACTCGTTCGGCGAAGGCTGTGGCGATGGCGTCGAGACAGGCCGGGTCGGTCTCGAAAATGTACTTGTCGACGTAGTAGTTGCTCGTGCCGCCGTGTGACAGCTCGAACTCCCCAAACTTGATCGCGTCGGCGTCACGGAGCAACTCGATGAGCGACTGCGTGTCCATATCTCTGGGGTCGCCCCGCGATTCCTTGGCTTTGCCGATTATGAGTGGGAATTGTTTGTCGAGTGGCAACGGGTACGTAGACACAGAAAGCCCCGACTCTCTCAACTCCCAGCTCTCTCGTCATCACGAAAGACGCTCCGCGTCTTTCGGTCGACAGCGAGTCGCAACCGGGCGAGCGCGAGGGGGCTTTCTGGTTGTTTGTGGTGACTGACAAACTCCACTCTCATGTAATTTGGACTACTCCCCACCGAACGCAACCACTATGAACAATCGGGACACATCCAACAGTGAATGGAAGAGTTCGGCTCGAGCGGCGTCCGGGGGGTGGCACTGGAGACACTGACGCCTGAGTACGCACTCGGTCTTGCTGCGGCCGCCGGGAGCGTCTTCACGGAGGACTACGACCGTGTCGCGCTCGGCCGCGACACCCGCGAAACTGGCGGAATGTTTGCCGACGCCGTCGCCAGTGGACTCGCAAGCGTCGGCTGTACTGTCGACCGACTCGGCGTCGTGCCGACGCCAAGCCTGCAAGCGTACTGCGAACGGACAGGTGTGCCGGGCGTGATAGTGACAGCCTCACACAATCCACCGGAGTTCAACGGACTCAAACTCTGTGGAAGCAACGGCGTCGAACTCACCCGCGACGTGCTCGAAGTTGTCGAGGACCGATTTCACGAGGGCTACGACACTGTCGACTGGCGACAGAGTGGTGAGTCCAGCCACGTTGACGGCGCAAACCGCGCCTACCGCGAGGAACTGCTGGCGGCAGTCGACCGCGACGCCATCGCAGACGCTGACCTCACGGTGGCGCTGGACCCTGCCCACGGGGCCGGTGCGCTCACCAGCCCGCAGTTGTTCCGCGACCTTGGCTGTCGCGTCCTCACGGTTAACAGCCAGCCCGATGGTCGGTTCCCTGGCCGTGACCCCGAACCAGTCAAAGCCCACCTCGGCGACCTCGAATCGCTGGTCAGCGCGACAGAGGCCGACCTCGGCATTGCCCACGACGGCGACGCCGACCGGGCGATGGTCGTCGACGAAACCGGCACGCTGGTCGAGGGCGACGCCGTCCTCGCCGCACTCGCAGCGACGACCGTTTCGGCCGGAGATACCGTCGTCTCGGCGGTCAACTGCTCACAGCGGGTCGTCGACGTCGTCGAAGCTGCCGGCGCAGAGCTTCACCTGACACCCATCGGCTCGACGTTCCTTATCACAGCTATCACGGAACTGCTGGCCGAGGGTGTTTCAGTCCCAATTGCCGGCGAGGGCAACGGTGGCATTATGTTCCCGGACTACCGAGTCGCTCGCGACGGCGCGTACACCGCCGCAAAGTTCTGCGAACTGCTCGCCGACCAGCACGCCAGCGAAGTTCTGGAGCCGTACGACGGCTACGCTCAGGCGCGTGCGAACATTGCCTACGACACCGACGCCGAGCGGACAGCGATGGTCGACGCTATCGAACGGTACGCTTACGAAGCCGATGTCGAGGCCGACACTATCGACGGCTATCGCCTGGATTACGGCGACGCGTGGGTGCTCGCCAGACCGAGCGGGACCGAGCCCGTGATTCGGGTCTACGCCGAGGCCCGCGAGCACTCCCGCGCCGAGTCATTGCTTGCCGAGATGGTTGAGGCTGTTGAGGCGGCCTAACACACCACCCGAACGTTTTTCAAAACGAGCACCAACATTCAATTGTGATTACCGAGTCCCACAGGCGGCGGTTCGCACGCGAGCAGCCGCTGCTGTGGGGCTTTCGCTCCTTCTGAGGGTGGTGGAGCCAACCGGAGCGCGGGTGAAATCCGCCGTGGTCGGTGAAACCGTCCGTCTGCGAGTGAGAACCGTTAACTGACTAACCTGCGGTGTATCCACCAACAACAATGCAACTTCCGGACGCACAGGTCGCGGTGTTACGAACCGCCGACGCCGACACGGACCGCCCGATAACTGAACTTGCGGAGGAGGCTGGTCTCAAACCCGAGACCGCGACGGGCGCGGCGCTCGCGCTCGAAGAGGAGGGACTCCTCGCCGTCTCCGAACAGACCGAACAGACGACGACGCTCACCGACGAGGGCCGTGAGTACCTCGAAAACGGCCTGCCAGAACTGCGACTCTACGAGGCTGCACTCGACGCCGGTGCCGACGAGGACGCTGTCTCGCTTGGGCAACTGCTCGGCGACGCTGGCCTCGACGGCCCTGCCGTCGATATTGCGCTCGCCAACTTCGCTCGCAAAGGCTACGGCGCCGTCGACAGCGGTGACGTCTCCGCCAACCCTGACGCAGAGCCAGACAACGATGCGGAACTCAACGCGCTCGAAGCGCTCGACGCCGGCGAGTCTGTCGAGGACGAGAACCTCCTCGACCAACTCGAAAGTCGCGGTCTGGTCGACCGCCAGGAGTCGACGATTCGACTCGTCTCACTCTCGCAGGATGGCGTCACGGCGCTGATGGAAGGCGTCGAGGTTGCCGAAACCGTCGGGCAGGTCACGCCCGACCTCATCACCAGCGGCGAGTGGGAAGATGTCGAGTTCGCCGAGTACAACGTCGAAGCCGAGGCCGAGGAGCCCTCACACGGCAAGGAACACATCCTCCGCCAGACCGCCAATCGCGTGAAAGACGTGCTCGTCGGGATGGGCTTTCAGGAGATGGAAGGCCCACACGTCGACGCCCAGTTCTGGATCAACGACTGCCTGTTCATGCCACAGGACCATCCCGCCCGGACCCACTGGGACCAGTTCGACCTGGAGTCGCCTGACGAGATTCGAGAACTCCCCGACGAACTGGTGGAGCGAGTTCGCTCGGCCCATCTGGAGGGTGTCGGCCCGGACGGTGAGGGCTATCACTCCCCGTGGGAGGAAAGCGTCGCCAAGTCGCTTGACCTCCGTGGCCACACCACGTCGCTGTCGATGCGCCATCTCTCGGGCTACGCGAAGGGTGACCTCGAACCGCCGGAGCGGTATTTCAGCGTCGAGAAAGTCTACCGGAACGACACACTGGACCCGACACACCTGCTCGAATTCTTCCAGATCGAGGGCTGGGTACTCGCCGAGGACCTCTCGGCGCGGGATCTGATGGGAACCTTCACCGAGTTCTACGAACAGTTCGGCATCACAGACCTGGATTTCAAACCGCACTACAACCCATACACCGAACCGAGCTTCGAGCTCTTCGGCACCCACCCCGAGACGGGTGAGATTGTCGAGGTCGGAAACTCGGGAATCTTCCGGGCAGAGGTGCTTGAACCGCTCGGTGTCGAGGCAGACGTGATGGCCTGGGGACTCTCACTGGAACGACTACTCATGCTCATGTACGGCTTCGAGGACATTCGCGATGTGCACGGGACGTTGTGTGATCTTGAACTGCTGCGAGACGTGGAGGTGGTGTACTGATGCCCGTCGTCGACGTCGACCCTGACGAACTCCGCCAGCTAGTCGGGACGGACAAAGATGACGACGAACTCCGCGAGGACATGTTCGCGCTCGGTCTCGAATTCGAGGGCTGGACCGAGGATGACGAGTTCCAACTCGAATTTGCGCCGGACCGCCTCGACCGTCTTTCCGTCGAGGGAATTGCACGCTCGCTGCGCTACCAGTACGGCACCGACCGCGGTGTCTACATCCCGAACACGAACACCGCCGAGTGGACCATCGAGGTTGACGGCCCGCCGGCAGAGCGTCCCTACGTGACCGGTGCAGTCGTTCGTGGACTGGAGTTCGACGAGCGCTCGCTCGAGTCGCTCATCCAGATTCAGGAGAAACTGCACGCGACGATGGGTCGCCAGCGAGCAAAAGGCGCAATCGGTGTCCACGACCTCGTCGCGCTGAAAGGCACCGCAGGAACTGGCGGCGAGAAGACGATTCGGTACACGTCGATGGACCCTGACGAGGAGCGGTTCGTCCCACTGGAAAGTGAGGACGGCATGACGCCACGCGAGGTGACCGAGTCCCATCACATGGGCTCGCAGTACGCCGACCTCGTCGCCGATTTCGAGGAGTACCCGGCAATCTACGACGATATCGGGCTGTTCTCGTTCCCGCCGGTCATCAACGGTCGCCGGACCGAGGTCTCTGAAGACTCGCGGGATCTGCTCATCGAGATGACCGGTACCGACCAGTGGACGGTCGACCATATGTGCAATATCGTCTGCTACGCGCTGTCGGCCCGCGGTGGCACTGTCGAGCGCGTTACCGTCGACTACACCGAAGACACGCCCGGCGAGTACGCCGGCCAGACGCTCGACCGTCCGGACTTCTCGGTCAAGACAAAGACTGTTGCCCACGAGCGAATCGAGAGTATCATTGGCGTCGAATTCGACTCCGGGACTGTGCTCGACTCGCTGGAACGCGCTGGTCTCGACGGCGAGTTCGACGAGGACGCCGAGACCTACGAAGTGGAGATTCCGCCGTACCGCGTCGACGTGATCCACCCGCTGGACGTGATCGACGACATTGGTCGGGCCTACGGCTTCAACAACCTGGAGCCAACCTATCCCGACGTGTCGACGGTCGGCGGCCGCCACGAACGCTCGCGACTCGAAGACGCTACCCGGGACACACTCGTTGGTCTGGGCTTCGAGGACCTGCTCAACTTCCACATGATCTCCACTGAGGAGAACTACGACCGCCTCGGCGTCGAAGCAGGGACGGACGTGCTCGGCGGCGGCGACCCGGTGACGATTCGCGAGCCATACAGCGAGGCCTACGAGATTCTTCGCACGTGGGCACTGCCGTCGCTGTTGCTCGTCCTCGAAAACAACACCCACCGCGAGTATCCCCAGCACCTCTCGGAGATTGGGCTGGCGGCGCAACTGGACGAGGGCGAAAACACTGGTGTTACCGAACACCAGACTGTTGCCGGTGTGCTCGCTGACACCGAGGCCTCGTACGAGGACGCCCGCGGACGCCTGCAGGCACTCGCGCAGGCCTTCGACGTCGAACTGGCGACGCCGCCGACGGAGCACCCGACGTTCATTTCGGGTCGAACGGCCGAAGTCGTGCTGGACGGTGAATCTGCCGGCGTGATTGGCGAGGTTCATCCGAAGGTGCTCGTCGAACACGACCTAGAACTCCCTGTTGCAGCCTTCGAGTTCGAGCTAGACGCGCTGCAGTAACCGCGAGCGCGCTACTGCACGCTCGCGTCCTTTTTAGATGGTCGTACAGTAGCCGTAGGCGGATGACCTGAGTAAACGGTCTCAATTTCAGGGATGAAAACTCGGGACAACATTCAATTACCTGTTGCCTAATGTGAGACCATGGTACAGAGGACGGTATTAGTATTTCTTCTATTGATCGCCGTCCTTGCCCCGGCAATGCTCTCGTTTCTCGCGTGGTGGAACCGCCGCCAGCCGGGAATCTACTGGTTTGCCGTCCACAGTGGCTTCGTCGCCGTCTGGGTATTCGCGACGTTGACAAGTCTGGTCGCTGATACCGAAGCGACGACCATCTGGTTTGGGCTCATCAGCAACAGTCTCACGCTCGGCATCACGCTCTCGTGGTTCCTGTTTATTATCACCTATCTCGGCTACGGGCCACGGTTGCCTGAGCGATTCGGGACGGTCACCGTCTTTGGAGTTGGCGCTGCGTACGTGGCGTTGTATCTGGTTCCGTTCACTCGACAGTTTCTCGCAACGGATATCGCCGCAACACAGTGGAGTGGCTTTCTCGTCTACAACGCCGAGAGTACGCCAGTCAGTACACTCGTGCTTGCCATTGGGCTGGTACTGTTTCTTGCTGGACTCTCCTTGCTCTTCCAACGAGTTGTTACGGGCAACCGCTTTCATCTCGTTCAGGCGGCGCTCCTTGCCACCGCAATCTCATTGCCGCTGTTTGCGGGGCTGATACTTGGATTCGCACCAGCACTTCCACGTGGGGCCCCTGTTCCGCAGGTGGCCATCGTCTCTTCGATTTGTCTGTACGTCTTCGCGCTCCAGCGGTACGATTTTTTCGAGCTGACGCCTGCTACTGAACGAATCGGCATCGAACGGGCCTTCGAGAGTCTCGGTGTCGGTATTCTCATTGCAGGACGGGATGGCACAGTACTCGAGACAAACAAGACAGGCTGTGCAGTGTTCGACCGCAATCGTGGACAGCTACTCGGTCGACGGGTCGACGACCTGCTCGAAACACTCGCTGTCGAGCCAGACTCACTGCCGGCACAGGTCGAAATCGAGAACAGATATTACTGGATTACCGAGAGTCCAGTTACCGACGACACTGACACAACAATCGGCCGGTCCGTGCTGTGTGTCGACGTGACTGACCAGCGACTGAGCGAGCAGCGCATCGACGTGCTCGACCGCATTCTCCGCCATAATATCCGGAACAAACTCAACGTCGTTACGGCCCGAGTCACGATGGCTATCGAACGGAGCGACGACGAGCAACTCACAGAGATGCTCGCCGAAGCGGACGGCGCAGCACGAGAATTACTCTCCAGCAGCGACAAAGCCCGGGAGTTCGAGGTAGCGGTGCAATCCGCCACACGGGAGACGGTTGCACTCGGTGACCTCGTCGAGGAGTGTCGACACAACCTCACGGATGTCGCGGGCGAGACAGCCGTGCAGAGTGACATCCCCACAGATATCGCGCTCAAGACGAACCGGCGGCTGCTCGCGCTTGTCATCTCCAACAGTCTCGAAAGTGCGCTCGTCCACGGCACCGCTGACACGACGGTCCGGGTTTCTGCGAGCCAAACGCCGGACGGAGTTGCCGTCGAGATTGTCGACGACGGACCTGCAATTCCGGCCCACGAAATCGCTGCAATCAACGACGGTGAAGAAACACAACTCTCCCACAGCAGCGGCATTGGACTCTGGCTGGTTCGGTGGGCAGTGCCGCGTCTCGGCGGGCACGTAACCTTTCAGCAACGCGAGCCTGGCACGCAAATCAAACTGACCGTCCCAGACCAGTCAGTGACAGAGCCAGCAGAGAGCACGATAACGGACTATCCGGCCACGATTGACTGACTCCCGTCTGGCTGACTGTGGTGAATAAAAAGCGGTGGACGGTGTCTGCTGGTGCGCGCTGGCGACTGTGAGTTACCGTCCGATTCGTTCGCGGCTGATTTCCGTGCCGGTCGGTGTGATAATGAGTTGGTCGTCGTCTTTCTGGACGATATCGCCACGGACCTCCTTGGCGACCTGTTTCAGTTCGTCCGTGATGTGTTCCATCGTCCGGTCTTGGGTGCTGTGACGGGTGATATCGGCGATAACGATGTTGCCGTCGTACACTTCGTCTTTGATATCAATCACGTCAGATTTATCGCCAATCTTCGCGATTTTGATTTGTGTCTCGGCTTCGACATCTTCACCGGCCAGTTCGTCGGCACTGAGTTCGACGTAATCCTCGGTCTGTCGGGTGCTGCCCGAACCCCCGAGTATCTTGCTCATGAGTCCCATACGAAAGGAAGCGGCCGCCGACCGCTTAGGCTTTACGTCAGACATGCCGGGTCAGCGTCAGTTACACAGTCAACTCGTAGAGGTCGTCGCCGACGTGATGAATCGACTCGACGACACGGCCCTCGCTGCCGACCATGTCGGAGCCATCGGTGAGTGCGCGGCCGATAGCGAGGAACTTCCCGTGGCCTTCTTCGTTGATGACAACCAAGTCACCCGATTCGATTACATCGTCGGCCTCGACGATGCCCGGCCGCATCACGTCTGCGCCGTCGGAGACGAACTGGATTGCCCCGGCGTCGACGGTGACGATTCGCGTGGTCGGCGGGAACTCGTTCGCGCCACGGACGGTCAGAAACGGCTCTTCTTCGGCGTCCGAGGCAGTGGCCTCGCTGTCAACGTACAGCACAAGTGGGTCGCCGTCGACGAGGACGACGTTCCAGTCGCTGTTGTCGAACTCGACTTTCTCGAAGGAGTCAGCCTCGACGGTGACGCCAAGGTCGGCCTCGATACGTTCCTGAATTGCCGTAATTGCATCCGACCGGAGGTGGTGACGCGACTTCACGTCCATACATGTGGGTCAGCGGCCGTGTCCATAAACGCCTCGGCTTCGCCGAAGGGCCGCTCGTACTGGCCTCGCTGCCTGACTCTCGTTTCCCGGCTCGAAACGAGCCCGAACTGTTATCAGCATTCCAGCCCAAATTCTGCTATGGTCTTGGAGTCATTTATCGGCGATTTTGCCCTGCTTATGCTCATCGCCGGCGCGGGGCTCATCATAGCCGAGGCGTTCGCGCCCGGGGCCCACTTTTTCGTCGCTGGGACCGGCATCTTCGCCGCAGGTATCGTCGGCGTGTTGCTCCCCGCCTCGATTCCGGCGGCACTCACGCTGATAATTATGGCTGCTGTGGTGCTCGCCACGTCCGTCGGCACGCTGTATGCCTACCGCGAACTCGACCTCTACGGCGGCAAAGGCGAGGGACAGACCAGCGACTCCAAATCACTCCGTGGGAAATCCGGCCGCGTCACCGAGCGTGTCACTCCAACTGACGGCCAGGTCAAGCTCGAAGAGGGTGGCTTCAATCCCTACTACGAAGCACGAAGCTTCGACGACGAAATCCCCGAAGGAACGGAGATTATCGTCGTCGACCCCGGCGGCGGCAACGTCGTCACTGTCGAGTCAGTCGACAGCGTCAGAGACGAAATCGACCGCGAACTAGAACGCGACGCAGAGACGACCGAACAGGCCTGATTACCGAAACCACGAGAACAGGCCACCTTTCTTCTCGGTGTCTTCGGACTGCTCGCGAGGCTGTTCGAGATGTTCGTCTTCCAGTCCTTCCTGCGTCAACTCGAAAAAGTCGTCGTCCGGCAGTGCCACGTCGATGACCTCCAGGTCGGTTGGCTCGCCCTGATTGTCGAAGGCCTGCCAGTCAGTTCGGCCGTACGGTGCGCCGACGATGATGTGGACCGTGCCGCTGGTGAACGTCTTCAGGTCGGCGTCGCTGGGCCGGAGCACACCGTTTGGGTGTGAGTGCACAGAGCCAACAGAGTTGATGTCGTTCGGTCGCATCATCTCTTTGACCGACGCGCTGGTCGGGCCCGATTCGGTGCCCGGAATCACCAGAATGTCGGTGATGACTCGTCCATCTCGGTCGAGGCCGAGTTTACTCGCGCTCTCGGCGCGCAGAAAGCCCATGTACTCGTTGGGGTGTGTCTGCTCGGAGGCCGAGAGAATGAAGTCGAGTGTCTCCGCCGCGATGCCGAGCAGTTCCTCCGACCGAAACAATCCCATTGACCATATTCTGGCCTCTCGGTCCCTAAGTATTCTGTTCGTCCGACCGGACCGCTTTTGCGCCGGCGGCCCCTTCTCCGTGGTATGTGCGGCCGCTACACACTGTTTGTCTCGCCGGCGACGCTGTCCGACCGGTTCGGCGTCGACACCGAAGCCTACGAACCGACGTACAACGCCGCCCCCGGCCAGCACCTCCCTGTTCTCACCGACGATGATTCGGGGCGACTGCGGCAACTGGAGTGGGGGCTGATTCCAGCGTGGGCCGACGAGCGAAGCGACGGCGGACATATCAACGCCCGCGCCGAGACAATCGAGGAGAAACGAAGTTTTGTGGACGCCTTCGCGGGAACGATCGAAACCGGTGGTCGGTGTCTCGTCCCCGCAGATGGGTTCTACGAGTGGGTCGACACCGACGATGGGAAACAGCCCTACCGAGTCACCTTCGCCGACGGCCGGCCGTTCCTGATGGCTGGGTTGTGGACTCGCTGGCAGCCACCAACGACGCAGACCGGCCTCGACGCCTTCGGCGACGACGGGGCGGAGCCAGCGGCTGACCCAATCGATACGTTCACTATCGTGACGACTGAGCCAAACGACCTCGTTACGGACCTCCATCACAGAATGGCCGTTATCCTGCCTGACGAACGCGCCGAAGAGTGGTTGACTGCGCCACCCGAACAGGCGGCTGAACTGCTGAAGCCCCATCCTGCCGACGCGATGCACGCCTATCCTGTTTCGACGGCGGTCAACGACCCAAAAAACAACCGGCCTGACGTGGTCGACGCTGTTGGCTCACCGACTACCGCCGGGGCCACCGAACAGCGCTGACTTGATTCGTGACCCGACGCTCGGGGACTGATACAGCAGTTCTTCGTCGATTTCGACGCCACCGTCTGTTGCCGACTCTGCGCTGCTCGTTTGCTGGGTAGCCCGCCTGCCTTCTGCCGGTCTGGCGCTCTCTCCACGGGCACTGGGTGCTGGAGTCGACTGCTCTGGGCTGGGGTCCGCCGGTGGGCTGGCGGTCTGCTGGGTGTTCGACGTAGTGGGTGTCTGGGAGTTCGATGTTGTGGAGGGCTTCTGGGTCCGTGACGCAGTAGTCTGGGTCTGCGCACCCGACGCAGTGGCCGTCTGCCGAGTCTTCGGCGGTTCGTCCGATGTGCTCGATGTGGCGGACGCCGTCTGAGCGGCGTCCTGGCTCGTCGACTCGACGGGTTTCGGGCTATCCGCACCCGACTCGGCCTCCTCGATGAGTGCTGTCGCCGACGGTTCGGTCTCGATATCTGTCTCGACCGACTCCAGTTCTTGTGGCGAGTGCCCTTCGTCGATGGCTTGGTGATACGCCGCCTGCAGTTGGCGGAGTTTCCCCTCGAGTTCGTCCACTCGGGCCGCCTTCTGCTTGAGTTGCGCGCGCTGGTCGCGCAGCATCTCGACTTCCGCTTCGAGACAGGCCAGTTGTTCGGAGAGTGCCTCGACACGCTCGAAGGACTCGATACACTCGCGAATGACCTCCGATTTCGAGCGATATGCCTCCCCGACGTCCGACTTCTGCTGGAGAATCTCCTCGTGTTCGTCGCTGATTGTCACCGTCAGGCGTGGCATACGTGTGCTGAATGTCCCACTACGGATAATTAAAACTGCGTCAGACGGCAGTCATACTCCTGTCACTCACCAATCTCGACGACCAGTACTGGCTGGTCGGCGTTTTTGACCACGCGCTCCGTTGTGCTCCCGAGTTGTGCCACCCGTTCACGGCCGTTCTTTCCGTGAGTTCCCATCACAACCAGGTCGGCACCAACCTCTTCAGCGTAGTCCACAATCTCTCGATGTGGCGTCCCCTCTCGTTTCGCGGGTTCGACATCGATGCCCTCGTCCTCGATACGGACCTCCGCGTCGTCGAGGGCGTGGGTTGCCTCCTCTTCCAGCGAGCGCCGGACTTCGTCAATCGTCTCGTCGTCGGCGGCCCTGAGGTGGCGCTTGTCGACGATGTACAGGGGGTGAACTGTTGCGCCTTTGTCGATGGCGATAGTCAGCGCGTGGTCGAGCGCTTCTGTCGTGGCGGAACTCCCGTCGGTCGGTAGCAGGATTGTGTCGTACATATCCCTCTCTGTGCAGGGTGGACAGTTGTACGTTTCCCCCAACAGCACGCTTTTTGCTGGCCGTCCGGTCCGTATCGACATGCAACTGCGCTGTCTGCACGCCAACGCCGCTACCTTCGCAGTCCGCGACCACGACCCCGAGGGCGACGGCTCCGGGCCGACTGTCGACGTTTCTGGCTCTATTGTCGCTCTCGTCGCCGTCGAGACTGCCGACGCCGACCGCCTCCCGCAGGTCGCAGACGTTGCTGCGGACCGGATTGCGGAGATGGCTGCCAATCTCGGCGAACAGACGGTCGTTCTCGTTCCATTTGCGGATTTGACCGACTCTCCCGCCAACGATGCGACAGCGACGAGAGCGCTCGACGCACTCGCTGACCGACTGGACGGCGAGGTCCATTCTGTTCCGGTCGGGGAGCCAGTCGCGTTCGACCTCGACGCCCGCGGCCACCCCCACGCGAACCAGGCCTTCGACATCGACCCGCCGTCCCGAACCAACGGCGAGTGGCTGGTGATCGACGATGGCGAATTCGCTTCAGTTGACGAAAATCAACTACTTGCAGACGGACAGCTCATCGACCGACTTGCCGCCGACCGACTGTGGCCCGACGCAGGGCCGCCGCTGGCCGACGGCGACTGCCTCCTCCCAGCCGGAACGTTTCTCCGCGACTCCCTCGTTGACCTCGCAACCAACCGATTCCGGTCTGGTGGCGCGCTGCCAGTTGGACGTGTTGCAGCGGAGACCGCAGACAGCCCGAACCCCCAAGAATTTGTGACCGACGAGTCGGATTTTCCGCTGGATCTCTCCACCACCAACACGAGTGGCCCGGAACTCGCGACTGCAATCCCGCCTGAGAACGCACTCGAACCGCTCGCTCGCCACCTCGACCTGACGCTCACCCTGCTCGCTGACCTCGCACTCGACGCGCAGCCTGTCTGTCGCGTCGACTCGGCGGTTTTCGAGCGCAATCGCGACTGGTTCGCCGACCGTGCACAGCGCTTCGACCAACCGCTACTCGTCGAACGCCGCGCGGACGCCGACCAGCCAGTCAGGGTCGAACTCCCCCTCTGTGCCGAGGGCTACCGGGTGGCCGAACCGACCGTCTGGCTCGAAGACACTGACGAGGGAACCGTTGTGCGCTCACGCCCCCTCGGCGACCCGACGCGATTCGTGGCCGCGCTGGCCCGACACGCTGCCCAGCGCGACCCGCCGCAGTTTCCGACGTGGCTCTCGCCAACCCAACTGCGATTGATTCCGCTGGAAGCCGACTACACCGAACGCTGTACTGAGATTGCTGATGACCTCGCCGCCGCTGGCGTCCGCGTCGACATCGACGACCGGGACATTCCTGTGAGTGAGCGCCTCGACGACGCCGCAGCAGCGTGGCTCCCCTACGACGCCGTCATCGGTGCGGGCGACGAGGAACGATTCGGTGTCACCGTTCGAGCAGCGCGGCGCGAGCGGGAGTTCACGACCGACTCGTTCGCCCAGTCTGTCGACTGCGAGACTGCAGGCTTCCCCGACCAGCAACGCCCACTCCCACTGCGGTATACGGACTGTCCCGCTCTCTTCCGGGAGCGGTGAGGAGTCGAAACGCACAAACTCGCCCCCGACGAAATCCGGTCAATGTCCGTGCTGGAACGGTACGAGCCGCTTATCGACGATGTCGAGGCCTTCTCCGCTGCCTGCGAGCGGCCGCTCCCCGCGGCGGTGCGGGTCAACACGATCAAGACGACCATCGAGCGAGCGCAGGCGGCGCTGGCCGAGGCCGACATTCCGGCCGAGCAGACCGACTGGAACCCGGGGCTGTTCATCCTGCCCGACACGTCCGCTGGCGGCAACTGGCCGTACGTCCACGGCTGGCTCCACGGGCAGGAAGAAGTCTCTGCGATTCCCGCCCGCGTGGTCGACCCCCAACCCGGCGAGGCGGTCTGGGACTGCTGTGCTGCACCGGGCTCGAAGACCACGCAACTCGCCGCGCTGATGGACGATACTGGCCGTCTCGTGGCGACTGACAACAATATGGGCCGGGTCTCTGCGCTGCGCTCGAACGCCGAACGCCTCGGTGTCACCAACCTCGCCATCACCATCGAGGACTCCCGAAATCACTCGCTGAAACCCTTCGGTGGTGAGGAGTACGACCGCACGCTCGTCGACGTACCCTGCTCCTGTGAAGGAACCATCCGCAAGAATCCCGACGTGCTCGAAGAGTGGAGCTACGAACACGTCGAAGGCACCGCTGGCGTCCAGAAGGGAATCCTGAAACGGGCCGTGCAGGCCACCCGCGAGGGCGGCACCGTCGTCTACTCGACCTGTACGTTCGCGCCCGAAGAGAACGAGGCCGTCCTCGACCACGTTCACGACGCGGAATCCTGCCAGATGGTCGATTTCGACCTCGAACTCGACTCTCGGCCCGGCGTGACCGAGTGGCAAGATGAGCGCTTCGACGAGAGCGTCACCAAGGCCAAGCGCATCTACCCACACCTCAACGATACTGGTGGGTTCTTCTGTGCGAAACTGGAGGTGACCGGATGAGCGACACGAGTACGCGCTTCGACCGTCTGCCGGCCACTGACGCCGAGCGCACTGTCGAGCAGCGAGCGACTCGGGCGGAAGTACTCGACTGGTTCGACGACCGCTTCGGTATCGAGCCCAGCGTCTTCGAGGAGCACACGTTCTGGGAGCGCGGTGCGGGCAAAATCTGGGCCTTCTACGGTGATATGGACTCTCCAGTCGACATCGAAGGACTCGGAATGACCGTGCTACGAACTCGGCAGGAACACTGGAAACCCACACTCGAAGCCGTCCAGCGCTTTGGCGACCACGCCACCCGAAACACGATTGCACTCTCTCGCGAGCAGGCAACGGCGTTCATGGCTGGTGATGACCAGACGCTTGCGTGGGACGGTGACTGGGGGTATCTGATCGTCACGCACGAACTGGCCGGCGAGCAGGAACCGCTCGGTGTTGGGCTGTACACCTACGACGAACTGCAGTCGGTTGTGCCGAAGGGTCGCCGCCGGGAGTTGTGAACTCTCGACTGCCTGTGGCTGCTTAACCCACTCTGCGTTCCTCAAACGTAGTACAGGCAACCGTAGACGGGACTTACAAACGAACACGGACCTCGTTCAGACGAACAGACTGGTTATCAGGGCACCACTGGCGAACCCGAGCACCAGCCATATAACATAGAAGAGAGTGCCTCGAAGTGCCTCCGCAGGCGGTATCCTCCCCTGAATCACCCGCACTCCAGGCCATCCATCGAACTCGGTTGGACCGAACGTCCCTGCGGCAAGGAATGCGCTGAGTGTCCCACCCACTAATACGACGGTAGGCCCTGGCTCGATGCCAGTAAAGATAGCACCGCCAGCAACCATCGGACAAATGAACGCCGCCATGAGCAGGTGTCCTCTGAACTGTTCCCTCCGCTCCGCGCTCAGGCTCAATTTATGTCAAATTTGAGACCTTCTCAGTTAACTCTGGTGGACTCTGGCCGCGGTCAGCCGACCCAACTACGAGACGGAACCGTGTTCCAGGATTCACACTGATTGCAACCTTGTCGGCCATTGAGACAACTGGTGACCGTCTCGAACCCAGAGACCGACCGGTGTCCCCAAGTACGATGACTGGCAAATCCACGTATGGACTGGGAGACCGACCGCTCGCTGCAACTCCGGATGGTCGGAACACTCGGCTTACTCGCCGTTCTACCGCTCGCATTCACATTCACGCTGACAGTCGCGCTCAACCGCGTCGTCCTCCCGCTGGCAGTCGAGACCGGACCGGCCCCACAGATTAGCTACGACCCGCTGCTGGTGGTCGGCCTGACTGTCGTCGGCATCGGTCTCGCCGCCGTCACTGGCGGGCGACTGGCGCTGAACTCGACCAACGCACGGACTGTCTCCGAGTCGGACTACCCGGAACTCCACGCTCGTGTCCAGCGCCTCGCTACGACCGCCGACATCGCGAAACCAACCGTCGCTGTGATCGACTCGCCAGCGCCCAACGCGTTCGCGACCGGCGGACTCCGAAGCGGCCACACTGTCGCGGTAACGACTGGGCTCCTCGACACACTCGATGACGAGGAACTCGACGCCGTCCTCGCTCACGAACTCGCCCACGTCCACAACCGGGACGCGACGGTGATGTCGATTGCCTACCTGCTTCCGACGCTGACCTATCTCGTCTCGAAGACGATGTTCGGTCTGTTGCATATCCTCAGTCGCGTGCTCATCTTCACGCCCGGCGGCGGCCACGGCCACGGCGGAGACCGAGACAACGGTGGCCGAGCAATACTGGTCATTCTCGCGGCTGCTGTCGTGACAATCACGGTGTCAGCGGTGTTCTGGCTGGCGAGTAACCTCCTCTTTCGGATTCTCTCGCAGTACCGCGAGTACGCCGCCGACCGTGGCTCCGCCGCAATCACCGGCGACCCGCTGGCGCTGGCGAGCGCACTCGACAGCATCGACGGCGAGATGCAATCGCTGCCCGACCAGGACCTTCGTGACCTCGACGGCGGCGCAGAAGCACTCTACATCTTCTCTATCGACACGCCGCTGTTCAACGACGAGGAGGACTCGTTCGCCGACGAACTGTTGAGTCAAGAGCTGTTTCCTGCCTCGCACCCGCCGATTCCCGACCGAATCGAGCGCCTGCGGGCACTGGCGACAGATCTCGAAACCTGAGGCTCTATTGAAACCCTCAGCCCCTGATAGTTCGCTGAGGCCGTGCTGAATACAGGGCGCGAATGTGGCACGAACTGATGCCAATCTGCGGGAGAAAGTGATCGGTCAGTACAGACGAAGGCTGAATCACATCGGTTCGTCATCTACTCAGGATCTGTCAGGAGCGAGCTGCTGAATACGGAGGATCGGTTCAGTATTGCGGTCGTAATGATCACCGAGATCTGTCACTCGTAGACGAGACCGACAGATTAGCAGTCGATGGAGTATATAGATGTGATTCGATATGTCCCCAGTCATCGAAATCGTCAGGCGAATTCGTGCCGTCGGAGTATCCATAGAAGTCACCCGGTGTATTGTAACTCATCACGCTCGGATAATCCGAGAAACTGACCTCGGTGGTGTCGATTCCTCGATAGTCACTGGGATAAAGACCTAGGGCGTGACCTAGCTCATGGACGAACACCAACCCACTCCGGGTTGCGGACGCAGTCCCTGTCACAGTTATGTCTCCCGGGCCACCTGACCCGTCGTATTCATCGCGGCCGTCACCAGGTTGGGCGGGAAGCGTTGTGTGATCTATTATTATCACGTAATGATATCCGTTGCCAGCATGATCGAAGTTCTTAGATCTGATCTCACCGTATTCCTCACTACTGAGTACCTCCTCGTATGAGACCTGGTTTCCATCGATGATATGCAGGTTGATTCCGGTCGTCCCGCCAGGATTTGAGACGGGGGCCGACTCAAATTTCTCTACGATGAGTTCCCGTTCCGCACTTGGAAGTGAATAATCTTTCATGTAGTCTACTTCTAAATAGATATCCATTCGAAGTGGATCAGCGTCAGGTAGTATACGGGTTCTCTTCACCTCTGCCCCGTCCGATAGTCCATCGCCGTCCGTGTCGGCGTTCGTCGGATTTGTCCCGTGCTCGTCAAGTTCGGCCGCGTCGTCCAGTCCGTCCCCGTCAGTATCAGCGGTCGTCGGGTCGGTGCCGTACTCGTTCACCTCCTCGGCGTCGTCGAGGCCGTCGTCGTCGGTGTCGGCCGCCGTCGGGTCGGTGTCGTACTCGCTCAGTTCGGCGCCATCAGTGAGGCCGTCGTCGTCGGTGTCGGCCGCCGTCGGGTCGGTGTCGTACTCGCTCAGTTCGGCGCCATCAGTGAGGCCGTCGCCGTCCGTGTCCGCCGCCAGCGGATCGGTTCCCTCCGCGAGTTCGGCGAACGCGGGAACGTCGTCGTCGTCGAGGCTCACCACGTTCGTGGCGCCGACGACGCCCGCCAACGAGACCACGAGCAGCAGTACCACTACGACGGCGGCCCGTGTCCTCACCATCCTACAGCCCCTTCAGACCGGTGTCGGCCCCACAGTCGAGTCACGCCGGGTGAAATAGAGCCCATCGTATGTGAAGGGCTGACGCCTCCCGCTAATAACTGTTCGGTCCCTGGCGCTGCCCGAGCATTACCGTGCTTGCGAGGTCGTCGCTTACGTAGATCCTGAGGATCTATTATCAAAACTATTCTCTACTAAATAAAATAGCCTTGGCTCTCTGCTGAATGGATCCTCTATATTCAGCACGCGGCATCTGTCAAATCCCGAGAATTTCAACAGAGCCAAACCTGATTACTTCTCGCGGACTATCCCGCCGCCGAGTCCCTCCCACTCGACGCGATAGCCCAGCGCGTTGAGCGCCGCGCTCGCGTCCTCGATTCCGGCCGCGGCGAGGCGCTCGTCGGCCGCCTCGAAACGCATCCCGGCCTCGATTTCCGCAGCGAGCTCGCCGAGCACCCCCGGCACGACCAGCGTCCGACCCACGCGCTGATGATTCGGGAACTCCTTGTCTTCGATTGCGCTCTCGCTGACGCCGTACTCGGCTGCCACCTCGCTGATGGTCACGACCGATTGTTCGGGTGTGAGTTCTGTGGGCACTGACTCGGAAGCCGCAGCGACGAGCGTTTCTTCGTACTCTCGGAGCGCGTTCCGAACGTCCTTGACGCTGACCTGGCCGGTGTACGGAATCGCGCGGTGGTTTCGCGTCTCGATTTCTTCACCCGCGCCCAGACTCTCGTCGACGGCAACCAGCATCTCGATGTCTTCGATTGCGTTCAGCCGAGCGAGTTTCTTCTCGACGTACTCGGGGGTCCAAAAGCCCATGATCTCGAAGTACACACGAAAGTCGCTGTGTTTCCAGTCGAAGGCAAAATCCGGGATGACGACGTACTCGCCCGCTTCGATTGCGTCGGGTTCGCGAAGCAAGTCCCAGTCGAGGTCTAGCGACTCGAAACGGGTGGCAAAATCTCGCTCGACATCGCTGTCGTAGCCCACCTCTGTCACTGGGTCGGCGTCGGGGAGCGAGAGGTCCTCATTGTCGAGTTCGAGCGTCCGGTCGGTGCCACGGTCGTCGATGGTCGCCGTGAGACGCCACTCGCCAGTTCCGACCACAGTCCGAAGCAGTCGCCCAAAGCGCGTGCCGTACCGGCGGGTGCGCCGAAAGAGGGCGTCAGGCCCCGTAACAACAATTTCGCGGTCTGTTCCCGCGACTGTCCGACGCTCCGCTTCTGGAAGTTTCCGAATCTCGTAGACCAGTCTGAGGCGCTTGACCGCCGAGATAATCCGTTTCGGGTCGGCGCTGCGAATCCTGACCTCGCGGGCGTCGAACAGCGCAGTCTGGGCAAGCGAGAGGTTGTACTGGTCGAGCAAATCTCCAGGTGCCCACTGCCGACCCAGTTCAACGAGAACTTCATTTTGTTCGCGGTCAGCGTACATCGACTGCTCGACGGCCTTGAGGGTGGACGAGAGCTGGTCGGCGGCCTGCTGTAGTGCCTGCTCGCGTTCGGCCTCGGTAACGACCCCGACGGCTTCGCTCGCGGTGAAGACTGCCTCTCGCGTCCGGCGCGGGTTGAGCTCCGACTGGACTTCCCACATCGCGTCGTCGTCGACGAGTTTTGCCAGCCCACGGACGAGTTTGAAGTCCTCGCTCTCGCGTTCGATGTCGGTCAGCGAGTCGTTGAGTTGGTGGCGTGGCTGGTCGACGTGTCCCTGATAGCAGCCAATGACCCGCGCCGCCAGCGACTCCTGGTCCGGGCCGACAAACTCGGGCTGGTAACCACCGCCGCGCCGTGAGACGCGCAGCAGGTCTTTCCGCAACACTGTCCAATCTTGTCGTGGACGGGAGAAAACACTGTGGGCTTTTGAGGAGTCAGAGTCGAGTACGCTGCCGGAGACTCAAAGAACCAGAAAGCCCCCTCGCGCTCAACCGGTTGCGACTCGCTGTGGTCCTCGGACTTCGTCCTGCGGTCCTTGCGTCGTCTCACCGGATTGAGCACTCGGCCCCTTTCAGTCCCACCCGCGGTGGCCTGTGTCACGAGCAACAGGGTGGGACTGAAAGGGGCGTTCACGGCGCGAAGCGCCGTGAGCTCGGGAGAGCTTCGCTCTCCCGGCGACTCTCTCGGCGAACCCGGCCGACGCAAGCACGCGACTGAAAGGAGCGCGCGCAGCGAGGTCGTTCGAGAGAGCCGGGGCTTTCTGGTTGTCGTCAATCCAGAACCCTCCGAAACTACCACAAAACCATACCCGACTACTCGATTCGTTCGAGCAGTCCATCGATACGCCTCTTCCCCTCCGTCCCGAGTTCGCCGTGCGGACTGCGAGCGTACCCCGCTGGCAGTCCACGTTCGCGCATCGCGTACTTCAGGCCCGGAATGCCGTACTCCGTGGTGACGGCTCTGTTGAGTTCGACCAGCGGGCGATTCTGCGCCAGCGTCCGCTCCGGGTCGTCGGCGTCGTCGACAATTCCCGAGAGCGGAGGAGGCGCGAGATTCGCCAGCGCGAGAACGCCGCCGCTCGCACCCGCTGCCAGCGCCTGCGCGAGAATGCTCGCACTCCCGACGAACAGCTCGAACGAGTCATCCACTCTGTCGAGCGTCCGGACTGCCGCTTCGTAGTCGCCGGTTGAGTCTTTCAGCCCTGCAATGTTTGGATGCTCAGCTAGTTCCCCAACCGTTTCGGGGTCGAGTTGTGTGCCAGTGAACGATGGGACTGAGTAGAGATAGACCGGAATATCGACTGTTGTGGCCAGTTCGCGGTAATACTCGGCCAGCGTCACTTGGTTGTGGTCGTAGTAATAGGGCGTCACGACCAGCGCGGCGTCGGCACCGGCGTCAGCGGCAGCGTCGGTCCACTCGCTGCTCTGTTCCAGTCCCGGCGCACCCGTCCCGGCGAGCACCGGGGCTGACGTTGCGTTAGCGACGGCCTCGATGACGTTCGCTCGCTCGGTTGGAGTCAACAGCGGCGATTCGCTGGTCGTGCCACAGGGGACGAAGAAATCGACGTCGTCCGCTAATCGGTCGACGAGGTCAGTTAGGCGGTCGTAATCGACCGCGCCGGAGTTGTCGAACGGCGTCACGAGTGGTGGGCCGACTCCCTGCATGTTAGGCCCAGTTGGCGGTGTTGAGGACGATTGGTGCAATTGCCTGTGCGATGCGCCGTGCGCTGGCCTCGCTTTCGAGCATCGAGACGTTGCCCAGCGAATCGTTGACCGACTTGCTCACCTCGACTGTTGCAAGCCCGTCGTCGCCGACGATATCTTCGACCGCTGCGGTTAGCCGCGTCTCGACCTCCTTCCTCGCGGTTGGTGCAAGTTCCTCGTCGGCCGGGAGGAGGTCGTACGTCACCGCGTAGCCCTCCTCGTACTCCTCGATACCGAAAAATGGGACACCGTTCTGCTGGGCCTGTGCGTAGCCCGCTTCGACGGCTGCTTTCCCGCTGAACACCGGGATTTTGAACTCGTCTTGGGCGTCAGTCACAGTCGAAAGTAATGGTCGCCCGCGTTATCAATGTATCCGCTTCGCTGGGCGAATCCGCGGCGAGCCAGGAGTCGGTCGATTTCGGCGACGACGCCGTAGCAAACAGCCGCCACAGCGAGGACTCCGAGTGTACTCAGGCCCGGCCCGACCCACCACAGCGTCGCGGCGATTCCGAGCCCGAGGCCGATACCAGCGCCGCCAGTGCGTGGGGTCACGACCAACCGACCCACAGCCCACCCAACGAAGCTGACGCCCGCAAGGCCAGCCAGCAGGGCCGACAGCGCGGGCTGGCCGAGGACGAACCCGCCGACGACTGCGAGTACAACGCCGACAGCGAGGCCCAAGGCCGTGCGTTCGAGTGTCGCAGCGAGGCGACGCCCGCTCGTCTCGTACTCGTGGCCGTCCGAGGGGATTGGTTCGCCCTGCTCGACGCGCTGGCCGGCGGTGATGGCCGTCGCGCCGCCGTCGGTCGTCGGCACTCCTGCCGAGGATTCATCTGTCGTCTCCGGCGACTCTGTCGGCTCGTCGAGCCACGGCGATTCCGTGCTTGCGCCGGCGAACTCGACGGGTAGGCTCGCCGCCATCTCGAAGTTTGGGCTGTCCTGCACCTGGAAGTGCAAGTGTGGCTCCGAGGAGTTGCCCGTGTGGCCACACCGACCGACCTGCTCGCCCATTTTGACGTTGTCGCCCGGTTCGACGTCCACACTTCCGGGCACGAGATGGGCAAGACAGGAGAATTCCTCGGGGGCGTGTTGAATCGTCACGAAGTTCCCTCGAATGTCCCGCTTCAGTGGGTGCGAGAAGCCACCGCCGCGGCTTGGTTCGAGGTCAGACTCGAAGACATCGACGACAACGCCGTCTGCTGGGGCGAGGACAGGTTCGTCGTGACAGTAGTAGTTCTCGACAGTGGCGCTGGTTCCCTCTGGACGGCTTCGCCCCGCCTCGTCAGTTTTGACGAAGTCGTACGCGTAGCGCTGGTTGACGGGGAACCACGAGTGTGAGAATTCCCGGTCGAGACTGCCGTTGACGACGGTCCACTCGCCGTCGACGGGAAGCCGATACTCGACGGCGCGTTCGTCGCCGCGGGCCGGGAGTGACCCGCGGTGACGGAGTGCCGCGACGGCTGACCCGGCCATCTGGAAGACATCTTGCAGCATCAGCAGCGGGTTCGCGAACAACAGCGGCAGGCTCGCGTAGAACGTCAGCATCTCTCGCCAGTCCCCAACTTCGAGCCAGTCCGTCGGTGCCGTCGACTCTTCGGCACCCCGTCGGAGTACCACGTCGACAATCGGCCCGACGAGTATCCAGAGGAAAAAGATGAAAAATAGCGAGAAGACTTCCAGGAAGGCGAGTGAGTCGACGAAATAGCTCGGCAGCGAGAGCACACCCAATAGCCCGAATCGAGTGGGGTCGGCCCGGCGAAGCCACGCTCGGAGTCGTCCGGCCCAGTTGGTCGTCTGTGTCTGCTTTGCGGTCATTGGTTATTTTGTGACGCTATTGGCAGTTAGTGATTTTGCGAACTGCAGTTCACAACCCGTGTTCACATACCACATTTCGGAACCCACTTTGGCCGCGGCCAACCACTCTACGTATGGACTTCGGAGAGTCCTCAACAGGGGCGGCCGACGATGTCGACGCTCGGGAAGCGTTCGACCTGCTCGGCCACGATATTCGGCTGGAGATTCTGCTCGCGCTGCTGGAGGACTGGCTGGCGGCCCACACCAAACCGAAATCATACGCCGAGTTGATGGACGCCGTCGGGATGGAAGACAGCGGGAAGTTCAACTACCACCTCGACAAACTTCGGGGGGTGTACGTCCGGCAGGTCGAGGACGGCTACGTCCCGACGGCGAGTGCGACTGCGCTGTACCGGGCAGTTCTCGCCCACCGGCCGACTGACTCCGTTGCGGTTGACCAGACACTCTCGACAGCTACCTGTCCGGCCTGCGGGGCTGAGCCACAACTGCGGTACGACCGCGGGTTCGTCACCGTCGACTGTCCGGACTGTTCGGAGTGGGAGGGATTCACCTACCCGTTCCCGCAAAATGGCTTCGAGCGCCACAACTCCGAGCAACTTCTCGCGGCGGTGAGCGAACGAGTCCGTCACGAGGTTGGCCTCGCCCGGACGGGCCAGTGTCCGGCCTGTGCCGGCCCGACGACCGTCGACCTCCGACCAGAACAGGTCGAAGACGACGGCTGGATAGAACTCGCCTGCGACTCCTGTACGTTCGTCGTCGGCGTCGACCCGCTGACAGCACTGTTGACCGACGACCGCGTGGGGGCAGCGTTGCGCGAAATCGGCCTCGACCCGCTGGGCCACGACTGGGAGCGGCCCGACAGCCAGCCGAGCGTGTCGTCTCGGGACCCGCCGCGGCTCTCGGTGACCGTGACCGGCCCGTCGGGTACCGTGACGCTCACCCTCACCGGCGACCTCGAATTCGAGGCAATCGACACCGAGTAACCGCGGTG